>JBDOLX010000112.1:0-795 GCA_039832905.1 Desulfurobacteriaceae bacterium
CATCCATTGACAGAAAAACCCCTCTTTTTGCCCCAATTTTTGGGTCAAAAGGTTTTTAGACTTGATAATGAAAAAATTAAAGATAGGAGGGAAAGAGATGCTATTAGAAGTAGGAAAGTTCTTAGTTAAGGCAGTTCTTAATGAGATGGTAAGAAAACAAACGAATGGGATCTTTTCTACCTATGATGAGTTAAAGGAATGGAATGATCTTTCAAAATCATTGAATTCTCTTTCAGATTCAAAAGAAAAAGATGATGACTTTTCCATTTTTAAACTTTAACTAAGAGGTAAAGTATGGCTGTTTACATTTGTTCAAAATGTGGAAGTATGGTTGAAAGTGGAGGAATTCCCTCTGGCGTTGGATGTCCAGCTGGAGGAAGTCATATATGGCATAGGGTATGCAACAATGGGGGAGTTATTCCTAAAAGAGGGACAAAAGCTTATCAGTGTAAAAAGTGTGGAAAAATCGTTTATTGTTCTTCCATTCCTATGGGAAGCGGATGTCCAACGGGAGGATCTCATAACTGGACTCAATTAACTTAGCAAGGAACAAAAAAGATGAAAGGAATAATTAAAACAGTAGTTTTATCAACGAGTATTACTAAGGTGCGTTCCTTCGGTGTATGTCCAAAGTGTGGTTTTTATCTTAAGCTTGTTTTTTCTCCTTTTGGAAAATTTATCGTTTGTCCAAGGTGTGACTTTTGGAGGAAGATTAATTAAGAACACTTCAAGGAGGTGGAGAATGGGAATTTTCGACTTCTTAGGAAAGTTATTTGGAGTTCGCTGCCCTAAGTG
>JBDOLX010000112.1:805-42131 GCA_039832905.1 Desulfurobacteriaceae bacterium
ACCCTTTCTGGAAAAGTAACAATGTGCAAATGTAAAAAGTGTGGTCATGAATGGGAGTGTGTAAAAGTTTCTTCCGTTTAAAGCTTAGATCTTTAACCACAAGGAGGTAACGGTGAAACAAAAAAATCATGATGATATCTACCAAGCAATAGAAGAGATCATTTCAGAAAAAGAAAAAGAGTGTAAAATCTTTGAAGAAGCAATAACTAAGAAAAACCCGACAATCATCGTCGGAAACGAAGATTATAAGAAGAAACAGAAAGCCTCTGAATTCCTAACAGGTCTTTTGTCTGCAGAAAGCATTCAAGGAGCTAAAGAAGTTGTAGAAATTTACAAGGGAATTAGAGAAGCTGATGCTAAGCTTGCCCAGATTTACAAAGAACTAGAATTGGAAACTAAAAAATTAGAGGTTAGAAAGTATTCCATAGAAGAAAAATCAAAAACTTTTAGAGAACTAATTCAAAGCCATCAAAAACAGGTAGAGTTTCTTATTCAGTTTATCGAAAAGCTTCCTGTTGAAAGTGAAAAAGATTTTGAAAGGCAGTTAGAACTTATTAACCGTTTAACTAATCTTCTAGATAAGATGTTATCACTTACGCTCAAATACCTTTCTATCTAAAATGGGGGAAGTAAATGCCATTAGCTACTGAAAAGGTCGAAAATCTCTTTAAGGGAGAACTGAACGAAATAGATGAGTTTATGGATCAAATTCGTGAAGTTATAGATAACAATTTGGAAATTCTTAGAAATAGTGTAGAAAACGTTCAAGGGGAATTTTCAGAAGTTATAAGGGAATATAATTACTTAATAAATAGGTCAAAGGAAATGTTAAATGAAGCTTTAACATCATTAGAAAGTGCTGCTAAAGGTGAGAAAAGTTTAATTTATGCTGCTGGAGAATCTTTTCTCAAATTAGTTGGTTCTGGTTGGAACTTCGTAAAGGCATGGTATACAAAGAAAACGGGAATGAGTGCTGTTATAAGCAAAATTGAAGAAATAAAAGCTTTAAGGTTAGAGATAATCGCTGAGAAGGTTGAACAGTTCAAGGAAGTTAGAGAGGATATCCTTCCTGAAATAAGAAAAAACATATACAGAATTTTTATTGTCTTAAACTTCTTAACAAATAAAAGCGAACAACTTGCAAAGAGAAGACTTATTAGGAAGGAAAATGTGGTTCCCCTAATAAAAGAAAGGATAGAAGATCTTCTCCTACTTTATTTGAAAACGGAAATGGTGGATTTTCTAGTATATCAACTGTTTTGCGCCTTTGAAAACGCTTTAGAAGGGAAGCTTTTTCTCTTCAATGAAAATATTACAGAGGATCTTCTTCTCGTTCCTAAGAAGGTTAGAGATGATATAGAAAGGTACGGTTGGATTAAGAATCCAATAGTGGCTTCTATTGTGTCCCAATCTTCCATTTTTGGAGGGAAGTAACAATGGAGAGTAAGCTTGACAAATTTTACAGAGAGGACTTTTCACAACTTTACGAACTTTTCGATAGAGAGGAAAAAGAAAGAAACAAAACAATTGAAGCTTTAATTTCTTCTAAAAAGGAACTTGATTCTCTCTACAAACACCGCTTTTTCTTCATGCCAGCTAGTGAGATACCAACATGGTTTGAATATATGAAAAGTTACGTTCACAAACTATTAAACAGTAGCAACTTAAAAATTGAAGATGGAGTTCTTATTAAACAGCTAAACAGTTTTTCTATTGATACAAACCAGTATAAAAAACTTGTGGATGAGAATCTGCAAAAGTATTCTTTTTCAATCTTATTGATGATCCCTATACTTTTCTATCTAAATAAATACCTCTTGTTGCATGGTCATTTCACTATCTTCCTAGTAATCAATGCTATCCTGTATTTCTTTAATCTCCAATCTCCTCCTCTACGAAAACTCGTTTTCTGGATGTTTACATTAACATTTTTGGCGTTTCACTTTCCGCCTACTTCAAACTCAGAAAATTTTTTGATAAAAAAAACCTTTGAATATTGGGAAAATCTAAGTATTGCCTACAAAGTAGTTTCACTTATAGGTATTTCTATCATTTACGCTATAATTTCTGCATTTAGGGAAGCAAAATATGACGCATTATCTTTAAAATATCAATTACTTTACAACTGGTTTAGGGAGTTAAAGGAAAAAATAAATGGCTGAAAAAGAAGCTATTCTCAAGAGTATAAGAGAGATCGATACTGAACTTAAAAAACTTTTCCCAATTCCACACCGTCCAAGTAGAACTCCTTTGGAACAGATGATTTTTACAATACTTAGTCAAAATACTACCGATAAAAATGCAGAAAAATGTTTAGAGAACCTAAAAAAAATTACTGACAATGACCTTCGCAAACTCTTATCTATACCGAAAGAAACACTTATTTTGGCAGTCCGTTCATGTGGAATGTACAGACAGAAAACACAAGCTATTTTAAATGTGCTGAAAGACTGGGATAGTTTAGAGAGAAAACTACATAAACTTTCTCCTAAAGAGGGAATAGAACTTTTAAAGAGTTATCCCTATATTGGTTCTAAAACGGCAAGGGTTGTTCTAACTTTTGCTTTTAATAAAAATACTTTCCCAATTGATACCCACTGCTGGAGAGTTTTAAATAGGTTGGGGATTTTTCCAAAATCTTGGAATAAAGATAAGATTTCTGAGTTTATGGAAGAAAATTTCAGTTCTGAGTTTAACCAAAGATTTCACTACAACCTTATAAGGTTCGGAAGAACTGTGTGTAAAGCTATTAAACCTAAATGTTCAGAATGTCCCCTCATAAAGAAATGTTCTTTCAATAAAGAATGGGAAGCTAACGCTTCCCAAAAATCTTAATCTTTTTTAACTTCAACCAAGTGGTGAGAAAGGCCTGAAACTTCCTTACTTAAACCAAAAGCGTAAGCCATTAGTTCTGGTAAAAAGCTTGCAGGTATCATAGGAGGTTTTTCCATCTGTGGCTGATAGATGTCAAAAGCTTTAAAACATAGAGGACAAGGGGTTGCTATTATGTCAGCTTGAGTTTTTTTAATGTTGCAAAGAATTCTACTGAGTTTCTTCATTGTCATGCTTTTATCTGTAAAGAAAGAGTGGTAACCACAGCAAGCATCCCTTTCTTCGTAATCATCAATCACCTCTGCTCCAAGAGCTCTAAGTATCTCTTGTAATGATGAGGGGTTATCGCTATTGTCTATTGCTATTTCTTTAGGATACAGGACATGACAGCCATAAAATGCAGCTACTTTCCAACCTTTAAGTGGTCTTTTAACGGCTTTCTTTATTTTTTCATAGCCAACCTTATCCCTAAAGAAATCTAAAAGATGCCATATTTTGGAGGTTCCTCTGTATTCTAAGCCCTCTTCTTTTAAAAGTTGATTTATTTCATCTCTTAGTTTTTTGTTTGTGTCGAGTGCTTTCTTCGCTTTAGCTATTACCATGTAACATGTATTGCAAGAAATTAGAAGGTCTAATTCTTTACTTTCTGCAATTGCAATGTTTCTTGCATTTATCGTATAGGAAAGTTTTCTGCTTTCCTCATCTATTGTATTTCCGCCACAACATGTGGTCTCTTCAAGTAAAAGAAGATCAACATCTATCATTTTAAAAGTTTCTTTCATTGTTTCAAACATGTGAACATCTTGTCCTTGAAAACAGCATCCTTGGTAAAAACCAACCTTAATCATCTTTTCCCCCTGAGATAAGCTCCTTCAACTTGTCAATGAGCCCTTTGCTCTTTTCACTTTCGTGAGCTTTATCAATAATCGTACATATATCAGCTTTGAAGATTTCACTAACTTTCTTGTCTATTCTTCTAACGTGGGAGAAATCGAGTTCTAAAGGTTTATCCTCTTTTGAGAGAACTTCTAAGTAAATATCTCTAAACTTTAAAAGACCTTTTACAGGTTTTGGAACTTCCCAAACTTCTACTCCCATTGACTTGTAAGTTTTTGTAAGTTTATCCTTAGCTTCCTTATTACCGTAAACCTCTTCTGGTAGATACAGTCTGTTTATCTGACCTGTAGCGTATATCCAGTCAACGTAATGTTTAAGCTTTTTCGCCCCAGGTTTGTCGGTAAACCCTTTCTTGATTGACTGTCCTCTTAAGTTCTGAATGTCTTCCGCAGGCCTAACTCCTTTTGGACAAACATAGAGACATTTTTGGCACTGAACACAGCTCCAAAGTCCTCCCGAAATTGAGTATCTAATTCTCTTTTCTTTGGCGGTCTCTATATCCCTTCTATCAACCTGAAATCTGTATGCCCGTGAAAACGCAAAAGGCCCTCTGTATTTTTCATTGTCTTTTACCGCTTCACAAGTGGAATAACAGGAAAAGCAAAGCATACAGTCAATCTGCTTTTTATACTTTTCCATTTCCTCGGGATAGATAATGCTTTCGTGCCGAGGATCTTGAGGAACAACGTGGGGGTCAGGAACAAGCCAAGGAATAAGAGTCTTCATCTTTTCTATAGGTTTATCAATATCTACAACTAAATCTCTTATAACGTTTAAGTGGTTCAAAGGATCTATTTTTAAAGGTTTTCTATTCCAAGTTTTAACAAGAGTCTCCATTGGCGTTTTACAGGCTAGTTTCGTTTTTCCGTTTACTCTAACAGAACAAGAACCACAGACTTCACTTCTACAGAAGACCCTAAATGAAAGAGTAGGGTCTAATCTTTCCTTTATGTAAAGGAGGGCGTCAAGAAGAGTACCTTCTACTGGAACTTCGTAATCTTGGTAGTAAGGAGATTTATCAACTTCAGGATTAAACCTGAAAACCTTTAGAACAACAGTTTTCATTTTTTCCTCCTAAACTATCTAATACTTTCTTTCTTCTGGAGGGAACTTCTTAATTACAACCGGTTTCCAAGAGAGTTCGTAATCGTTATCCTCTTTTAGTGTGATTATTGAGTGTTTTAAGAAGTTCTTATCATCTCTTTGAGTATAGTCCTTTCTTGCGTGAGCTCCTCTGCTTTCTTTCCGTTCAATAGCAGGAATTGCAATTGGTATTGCAAGGTCTAATAGGTTTAAAAATTCAAGGGTTGAGATAAGTTCTGTATTAAACCTTTTGCTTGTATCGTGAACTTTGATATGTCTAGCTCTTTCTTTTAATTTCCAAAGTTTTTCCAGTCCTTCTTTCATTGAACTCTCTTCACGAAAGACTCCAAAATGTTTAATCATGATTTTTCCAAGTTCTTTTCGGAGCTCTGCCATGTTTTCTTTACCATCAGCTTCCATAAGCTCAAGTATCTTTTTCTCATCGTCTATAGCTTTTACCAGAGAAGGCCTAGGTTCAGGAGCTTCATCTGCATATTCAACAGCTCTTAAAGCGGTAAGCCTTCCGAAAACCAAAATATCAAGTAGTGAATTACCACCCAGTCTATTTGCTCCATGGACAGATACACAAGCACACTCTCCTGCAGCGTAAAGTCCTTTTATAGGTGTTTCACCAAATTTATTTGTGTCGATACCTCCCATTGAGTAGTGGGCAGTAGGAGCGACCGGTATTGGCTCTTTTACAGGATCTATCCCTTCATAGAGGATTGCATGCTCTCTTGTCTGGGGAAGTCTTTCGTTGATCTTTTCTTCTCCAAGATGGGTAAGGTCTAAACAAACGTAGTCTCCGTTCGGCCCACAACCTCTTCCTTCATCTATTTCTGTTTGAATTGCTCTTGCAACAATATCTCTTGGAGCAAGTTCCATTCTTTCTGGAGCGTATCTTTTCATAAACCTTTCACCATCTCTGTTTCTCAAGAACCCCCCTTCCCCTCTAGCACCTTCAGTAACGAGAATTCCAGTCTTTGCAAGTCCCGTTGGATGAAACTGAATGAATTCCATATCTTTTAGAGGAAGACCTGCTCTTAAAACAGCAGCAGTTCCGTCTCCAGTGTTTCCAAGGGCGTTTGAAGTTCTGTTCCAGTAAACTCTTCCGTGTCCACCTGTAGCTAAAATTACAGCTTTTGTTTTTATAAGATGGACACCTCCATTCCTAATGTCCCAAGCGGTAACACCCTCCACTTTTTCACCGTTATGGATTATGGAAAGTAGGAACCACTCATTTAAAAATGTCACGTTGTTCTTTAGACATTGCTCGTAAAGGTTTTGAAGGATGTAGAAACCTGTTTTATCTGCAGCGTAACAAGTTCTAGGAAAAGAAGCTCCTCCAAATGGTCTTTGTGCTATTCTTCCATCTGGTCTTCGTGAGAAAGGAACGCCTCTGTTGGCAATGTCATAAATAACAGCAGCTCCCATTTTACACATGATATCTACGGCGTCTTGATCAGCTAAAAAATCACTTCCCTTGACTGTATCGTAGGCGTGAGCTTCTGGACTATCTCCAACGGAATGGGTAAGAACAGCGTTTATTCCACCTTCTGCTGCACCTGTGTGGGAACGCATGGGATAGACTTTTGTCATTACTGCAACTTTTAAGATTGTGTTTTCTGCAGCCCAGAGCGCTGCATAGAGTCCTGCACCACCTCCACCTACTATGAGTATGTCGTATTCAAGCATAAGAACCCTCCTGGAAATATTAAACAGACTTAATTTTATTAAATTAGGAAACTGGTTAATATTTTACAATTTTTTTACAGAATTTTTACAACTTTGATAAACTTTCTGTGCAAAAGAGCAATGGAACTTTTCTTCATTGACTAGATGTTAAAATCTTGTAAACAGAAATCCATTATATAAACGTATTAGGAGGAGAAATGCTTCAGTACGACATACTTATCGTTGGAGCAGGAGGTGCTGGTCTTTACGCAGCACTTGAAACAAGTAAAAGAAAAGGTCTAAAGGTTGCTGTCATTTCTAAAGTTTTCCCTACCCGTTCTCATACAGGTGCAGCTCAAGGTGGAGTAAATGCAGCTCTTGGAAATGTTGCTCCTGATAGTCCTGAAAAACACGCTTACGACACAGTGAAAGGTAGTGACTTCTTAGCTGACCAAGACGCAGTAGAGCTTATGTGTGAAATGGCTCCAAAGATAATCAGAGAAATGGAGCACATGGGACTTCCTTTTTCAAGACTTGAAAACGGAAAGATTGCTCAAAGACCTTTCGGTGGAGCATCCTTCCCAAGAACCTGTTATTCAGCAGACAAAACAGGGCACGTAATGCTTCAAACCCTTTATGAACAGTGTATTAAGAACAACGTAACCTTTTTAAACGAATGGTTTGCTCTATCTCTTGTTCATAACGGAGAAAGAATTGCTGGAGTCGTAGCTCTTGACCTTAGAACTGGAGAAATCCATGGAATGAGAGCAAAGGCTGTAATCCTTGCAACTGGTGGACACGCTCGTATTTACTGGAAGAGAACTTCAAACGCTCTTGGGAATACTGGTGATGGTCCAGCAATGGCTCTAAGGGCAGGTGTTCCTTTAAAGGATATGGAGTTTGTTCAATTCCACCCAACAGGTTTGAGAAGAACCGGTATTCTAGTTACAGAAGGTGCAAGGGGTGAAGGTGGATACCTAATTAACAAAGACGGCGAAAGATTCATGAAAAGGTATGCTCCAGAGAAGATGGAGCTTGCACCGAGAGACCTTGTTTCAAGAGCTATCGAAACAGAAATAATGGAAGGTAGAGGATTTAAGGACAGTGAAGGAAACGAGTTTGTTTACCTTGACCTGAGACACCTTGGAAAGAAGAAAATCCTCGAAAGACTTCCTCAGATTAGAGAGCTTGCAATAGACTTTGAAGGAGTTGATCCAATAGAGGAACCAATTCCGATTAGACCTACGGCTCACTACTCAATGGGTGGTATAGATACAGACATTTACGGAAGAACAATTATCAAAGGTCTTTATGCTGCTGGAGAGTGTGGCTGTGTTTCTGTTCACGGAGCAAATAGACTTGGGGGAAACTCGTTACTTGACATAGTTGTATTTGGAAAACTTGCAGGAGAAGATGCTGCCAACTTTGTAGCTGAAAACAGCTTTATCCCATTTGACGAATCTGAAGTCAGAAAAGAGGAAGAAAAAATTAAAGCTCTTTTTGACAACGATGGAAAAGAAAGACTTGTTGACCTTAGAAACGAACTTAGTGATGTAATGACTTATGGTGCTGGAATCTTTAGAGAAGAGAAGAAAATGAAGGAAGCTCTTGAAAAGGTTAGAGAAATTAAAGAAAGAGCCAAGCATATTAAAGTTTATGATAAGGATATGACATTTAACACAAACTTACAGCAAACTCTTGAGTTCTTAAACATGGTTGAAGTGGCTGAGACAATCGTTCTTGGAGCTCTTGAAAGGAAAGAAAGTAGAGGAGCTCATTCTAGAACAGACTATCCAAAGAGAGATGATGAAAACTTCCTCAAGCACTCAATAATTGAAAGAACTCCTGACGGTGATCTCAAGATAAGCTGGAAACCAGTAAAGATTACCAAGTTCCAACCTGAGGAGAGAAAGTATTAAGGGAGGAAAAGAATGGAAAGTAGAAAGGTTATTTTTAGAATAAAAAGATTTAATCCAAAAAAGGATGAAAGGCCTTACTATAAGGAATATGAAATAGATGTTCCAAAGGGAATGACCATTTTGGAAGCCCTCCAGTACATAAAAGATAACATTGATCCAACTTTAGCCTTTAGGGCTTTCTGTAGAAGTGCTATCTGTGGTTCCTGTTCCGTAAAGATAAACGGATATCCAAAACTTGCTTGTAAAACACAAGTTTTCAATGAACTTGACGTATATAACACGAACATTCTCACCATAGAACCTATAGACAATATGGAAGTAATTAGAGACCTTATTGTTGATTGGGACAGTGCTATTCAAAAGATGGAGAAAATGAGACCATACCTCATTCCTGATCCTGAAGTTGTTCCAGAGACACTTGATGAAGAGTGTAAGGTATATCCTCATGAACTAAAGAAATTTGATAAGTTTACAGACTGTATTCTCTGTACTACTTGCTACTCTGCCTGTGGAATAGTAAGAGTTGACAGCAATTACGGTGGACCTTTCCCACTTGCGAGAGTTTACAGATTTGCCGTTGATCCTAGGGATTCTTTAAAGAAAGAAAGGGCAAAGATTGGATTCTCCTTTGACATGTGGAACTGTGTTAGATGTAACAAGTGTGCTGATGTGTGTCCAAAACACATAGCACCTGTAGATGGAATAATGAAGCTAAGAGGTCTTTCTATAGAAATAGGTCTAAGAAACAACCCTGGAGCTCGCCACGTCATGGCGTTCTATAAGTCTTTACAGGAATCTGGAATGCTCAACGAAGTTCTACTACCTCTTAGAACAAAAGGAATTAAGGGAGTTCTTGAAAACCTCTCAATTGGTATTAAGATGATTCTAAAAGGAAAGGCCCATTCCCCAATTATGAAACCAATTAAAGAACATGAAACTCTCAAAGAAGTTATGAAACGTGCTATGGAGGTTGAATAATGGGAAAGTATGCATTTTATCCAGGGTGTGCTGCTAAAGGGGCATCAAAAGAACTATATGAAGCAACAATAGCCGTTTCAAATAAACTAAATCTTGACATGGTAGAGCTTCCAGAGTTTAGCTGTTGTGGAGCAGGTGTTCTTGAGGAGATAAAAGAAGTTCTTGATATTGCAGTAAATGCAAGAAACTTAGCTTATGCTGAGAGAGAAGGTAGAGATATCGTTACAGTTTGTAGCACATGCCTTTTGGTTTTAAGAAAAGCAAAATATCTTCTTGACAACGATGATGAATTAAGAGAAGAAGTAAACGAAATACTAAAGGAATCTGGCCTTGAATATAAAGGAACTGTTGATGTTAAGCACTTTCACTGGGTTCTTCTTGAGGAGTTCGGAGAAGAAGGATTAAAAGAAAAAGTTGTTAAACCGTTAACAGGACTAAAAGTTTATCCGTACTACGGTTGTCATACAGTAAGACCAAAAGACATAATAGGATACGAACCCTCTGAAAATCCTCAGTCTCTTGAGAAAATAATTAGGGCTCTTGGGGCCACTCCTGTTTGTGGTGAAAGAAGACTTGAATGTTGCGGTTTCCACGCTTTTTGGCCAGCTCCAAATATATCAATGAAACTTACGGGTTTAAACCTTAAGGATGCTAGAAAGGAAAGTGCTGACTGTATTGTTACACCTTGTCCACTTTGCCACATGAACCTTGATGCTAACCAAGAGAGAGCTCTAAAAGAGGTTGGAGAGAACTTCAAAATGCCCGTTTTACACGTTCCGCAACTTGTAGGTTTAGCTCTTGGAATCTCTCCAAGGGAACTTGGAATCCATAGAAACATTACACCTGTTAACTGTGTTCAAATTTCTTAAATTAAATATCTTCGGAGGGGAATTTTCCCCTCCTTGATAAAAATAAAATCCCCTAAAGGATAAGATGGTTTTAGTTTTAAAAGTTCAAATAACAGGAGTTGTTCAAGGGGTAGGTTTTCGTCCCTTTGTCTATAGACTTGCCAAAAAACTTGGACTCAAAGGATACGTCTCAAACACAGAGTTTGGCGTAATAATAGAAGTAGAAGGGGAAAAAGAAAAACTTGAGGAGTTTCTAATAAGACTTCAAGAAGAAAAGCCTCCAATCTCAAAAATTTACGGTTTGGAATATAAATTCCTTTCAGAAAAAGGTTTTAAAGATTTCCAAATAAAGAAAAGTAAGAAGGAAGGAAAAGTAAAAGTATCCATTTTGCCAGATATCGCTACCTGCGAAGATTGTCTACAGGAACTTTTTGACAAAAATGATAGGAGATATAGATACCCTTTTATAAATTGCACAAATTGTGGTCCTCGGTTTACGATTATAGAAAAGCTTCCTTATGATAGAGAAAATACGACGATGAAAATTTTTAAAATGTGTTCTTCTTGTAAAGAGGAATATGAAAATCCTGAAGATAGACGTTTTCACGCCGAACCCATTGCCTGTCCAGTTTGCGGTCCAAAAGTCTCTTTTGTAGACGAAACTCAAAAGATCGTTGCAGAAAAAGAGGAAGCTATAAAACTTACCGTTTCTTACTTAAAAAAAGGAAAAATAGTAGCAGTAAAAGGGATTGGAGGTTTTCACCTTATCTGTGATGCCACAAACGAGGAGACGGTAAAAAGTCTCCGTTTACGAAAACATAGAGAAGAAAAGCCTTTTGCTGTAATGTTTCCAGACTTGGAAACCCTAAAAAAATATGCAGTGGTTTCTACCTTAGAGGAAAGGGCTTTAAAGTCTCCTGAGGCCCCAATAGTTATTTTAGATAAGAAAAAAAACACAAGATTAGCCGAAAGCGTTTCTCCTCAGAATTCAACAGTTGGTGCTTTTCTTCCTTACTCTCCCCTTCACCACCTAATTTTAAAGGACTTTGGGAAGCCTGTAGTTGCTACAAGCTTTAACATAACAGACGAACCTATCATAAAAGATAACGAAGAAGCTATAAAGCA
This sequence comes from Desulfurobacteriaceae bacterium, assembly GCA_039832905.1. NCBI lineage: Bacteria > Pseudomonadati > Aquificota > Aquificia > Desulfurobacteriales > Desulfurobacteriaceae > Desulfurobacteriaceae bacterium. The sequence continues at coordinate 12,162 of JBDOLX010000112.1, forward strand.
GATTGGGAAGATCGTAGATGCAGTTCTTATTCACGATAGACCAATAAAAAGAAGGTGTGATGATTCTGTCGTAAGAATATTGGCGGGAAAACAGGTTCCAATAAGACGATCGAGAGGTTTTGCTCCTCTACCGGTAGTTTTGCCTTTTTCGACAGAAAGAACTGTTTTAGCTCTTGGCGTTCATATGAAGAATACTGTGGCAGTTTTGAAAGGGAACAAGGTTTACATTTCTCAACATATTGGTGATATAGATAATCCAAAAGCAGAAAGTTTTTTTGAAGAAGTTGTAAGTGATATGTTATCTCTTTTTGAAGTTCAGCCGGACGTCGTTGTTTGTGATTATCACCCTCATTACTATTCCACAAAATTTGGAGAGAGATATTTTAAAGATAAGCTTCTAAAAGTTTACCATCACCATGCACACATAATTTCAGTAATGGCGGAAAACGAGATTCCGAAAGAAGAGAAGGTTATAGGTTTTGCATTTGATGGAACTGGCTATGGAAAAGACGGAACAATTTGGGGAGGAGAGGTTCTAATAGCGGACTATATCGACTTTGAAAGAGTTTTCCACCTTGATCCTTTTCTTTTACCAGGTGGAGAAAAAGCTGTAAAAGAACCTTACAGAGTTGCAGTTTCACTATTAGTAAAATCCGGTATAGAACCGGAAGATATTCTAAAAACCGAAAAAAGGAAAGTTAGATTTGTAAAACAAATGGTAGAAAAAAAGATAAATTCTCCTATAACTTCAAGTATGGGAAGGTTATTTGATGCGGTAGCAGCTATTCTTGGTATAAGAGAAACCGTTTCTTACAATGCCCAAGCTGCAATCTTGCTTGAACAGTATGCATTAAAATCAAAAGAAAAAGATTTTTACCAGTTCTCAATAGAAGGTGGAAAAATTAAGTGGAATGAAATAATTAAAGGAATAGTTAATGACCTATTTGCAGAAAAGCCAATTTCTGACATAGCGAGAAAATTCCATAACACGGTAGTAAGGATAATTGCTGAAATTTCTAAAATCCTTGGAGAAACTTACTTAATTAATACTATAGCACTTTCAGGTGGCGTTTTTCAAAACAGAATTCTGCTAGAAGAAAGTGTAAAAGAACTAGAGAATTTAGGTTTTAGGACTCTAATTCACCAAATCGTTCCTTCAAATGATGGGGGGATTTCTCTAGGACAGGCAGTTTACGGGGGACTACTTGAGAAAAGTAGTTAATATAGAGGGGATTTCTCTTACTGAAGGACATTCTGGACTTCACCTTGAAGTAGAAGATGGGATCATTAAACAAGGTTACTACTATGCCCTTGTTCCTGTAAGGGGTTTTGAAACACTTTTACTTAATAAAGAAGCTGTTTTGGCTCCTATCCTTTCTTCTAGAATTTGTGGACTCTGTCAGATAACTCACTCAATAGCTTCAGCAAGAGCAGTAGAATCTGCTGCCAACATTGATGTTCCTGAAGAAGCTCAAAAACTTAGAGAAGTTCTTGGTCTTGCTGTAAGAATTTACAACAATCTCCTTCATCAAATAGTGATTTCTGAAGACCTTTTCTTAGATGAAGAAGAAAGGTTTGCCTTTATCAGAAAAGTCCAGAAGGTGAGAAAATTTACAGGAGAAGTTTTGGAGTCTATCGGAGGAGAAATAGTTCATTCTCCAAACATCAGAGTTGGGGGTATTTCAGAACCTCTGGAAGATTTTGTTAGAGATAAAATTCTTTCTTCCTGTGAGGAAATTGAACCTATTTTAAGAGAAATCTTTGAAGAGTTTAAGGAGAGAATAGATCTTCTATGGAAAAGGGAAGGACTGCCTGAAGATTTTGGAAAACACGACTTTCCATTCTTTGCCACAGATACTTTCTATGGGAAAAGCGTTGACTATAGTCGTATATCCTTTAAGTATCCTCAAGAAATTTTTGACTATCCCTTAAAAAGGGAAGTTGCGAACTTATTCCCATTCATAGACGGAAAAGTTTTTGAAACAGGTCCTAGGGCAAGGAAAGTTCTTTTTGAGGGTTACAAGCCTAAAGGGGGGGTTAAAGAACTTCACATTTTACGGGCTTTGGAGACTTTGGAAGCTCTCATAAGGATAAAAGAAATCCTTGAAAGTTCCTCTTTTGAAGTCGATATGTGGAATAGAACTTTTCCGACCTCAGATGGAGAAATTAAAGGAGTAGGAGTTCACGAAGCTCCAAGGGGAACAAACATACACATTGCAAGTTTAGACAAGCGAGGAAAAATAGTGTACTATAAAATAATAGTACCAACTGAAATAAATTTTTCAGTAATAGCAAAAGCTATTGAGGGCGTACATATATCAAAAGTGGAACTCTTAATAAGAGCTTATGACCCTTGTGTTGTATGTGCTGTCCACTGAAAGAGTCAGAGGAAAAAAATGTTTTTCTTTCATGAAGGTTGGGAATTTGATGATGACTTTAAGGTAAAACTTGGCTTTTTCCACTTTTCAAGTTGTTCTGGATGTCAAGTGGCTTTTTTAGATATATTTGATGACTTTGTAGAGATACTTGATACTGTAGAACTTGCTTATGCTAACATGTTAACTAAGAAAAAAGAAATTCCTAAGCTCCATATTGCTTTTGTGGAGGGTGCTTTCTGTATAGAGGATAGAAGACATATTGCTCTTGCAAAGGAACTTGCTGAAAAAGCCAACATTCTTGTTACAGTCGGTGGATGCGCTTCTTTTGGTGGAATTAGAAGATTAAGTGTAGGAAGTCAATCTCCTCAACCCTCCCATCAATCATTTGTTCCACTAACAGAAGTAGGTATACTGAGGAAAAAAATAAAGTATGCAATTCCAGGATGTCCACCCAATCCTTCTTTACTCTACAACTTTATAATAGCTCTTTTGGAAGTTAACGAAGATTTTCTTCAGCCATTTGAGTTTATGGCAAACTCACAAGATGCTAGCGGTTTTGATATAGTAAAAGAAGTGATAAATAAGGGATTGTGTGTTGGTTGTGGAACGTGCGTGATGGCTTGTTCTTCGAGAGCTATGAACTTTAATCAACTTGTTAATAGACCAACTTTCAATCCTTCTCTTTGTATACATTGTGGTTCTTGTTTGGCTGCTTGTCCTCAAAGTTTTAAACCTTATCCTCAACCTACTTATACTTAAAAGGGGACTTTGATGTTAAGACTTGATAAGAAGTTCCTTTTTGGAAAGTATAAGGTGTTATATAAAGTCGAGTGTCAGGGAATCAATCCTTTAGAGTTTATCCTTAAGAAAATGATGGATGAAGATTTAATAGACGGTGTTATAGCTCCCTCACAAACAGGAACAAAAATAGAACCTAAACTCTTTACCCAAGTAGAAGACATAAGACTTGCAAGGCTTTTTTTCTATTCAGGACAGAACACTCTACTTAAAAAGGCAATTCAAAAGTATAGGTTAAATAAAATTGTAGTGGTTGCCCCTTCATGTATCTTGGACGGTCTTAATAAAACCCAATATTATGGAATAGGGTGCAATTGGACAAAAACTGCTGTTGCTCTTAAGGCTGGTATTCTATGTTTAGGTATTCTTTCTCCAGCTTCTGTTGAGTCTTTAAGTATAGACATAACAGGAAAAAAACAAAAAATTACAAGAAACTTCTTATCTCCCGATGGCTATTTTTTTGAAACAGAAGAGAAAGAAAAGGTGAAAGTTGATATAGAGATTTACCACCATTACATAAATTCAGGTTGTAGATACTGTCTGAACTTATCAGCAAAAGGATCAGACATTACCTACGTTCCAATGGAAAGAGAAGAAAGTGGAATTTTGATAGTTAGAAGCGAAAGAGGACTTAGAACTTTAAGTATTCTTCAAAAGAAATTTATGAAATCGTTTCACTTTAAACCATTGAGTTCTAATGATCTAGATTACATAGAAAGATTATTGAAAGAAAAACTCTTACTTAATATTGATCAAATTCTAGAAAGAGTAGAAGTTGGTCTACCAGTTCCTAAGTGGAATGGAAATAAATTTCAAAAATTTTACAGCCTTTGGAACAGTATAAATAGCACTAACATAGAAGAGGAGGTATTCTAAGATGATTTCTGGTCTTTTCGTGGAGGAGAGGGAACTTCTCACAAAAGCTGAGCTACTAAAAGTTCTTGGGCATCCAGAAAGGTTAGCTATCTTACTTCTGGTTTATGATGAAGAAATGTGTGTGAAGGATCTAATGGAAGCTCTTGGTATTTCACAGCCAAAAGTTTCTCAGCACGTAGGACTTATGAAGGAACTGGGTATTTTATCCTGCAGGAAGGAGAGGACAAAGGTTCTTTATAAACTTTCTAATCCTGTGGTCAAAGAAATAATGGATATTCTTTTTAGACAATAGTTTATAACAATCTAGGGGGGATAAACAGTTTGTATTCGTGCTGTAACTTGAAGATGGACTTTTTTTCTTGTAAAATGCAAAAAATCTTATATTAAAGAACTTGAGAAAAGCTAAACCATTCGAGATATAGAAAATAAAATTTTTATGATACTCTTGACGAATAATTAAATATCCTCTAAAATCCAAAATTGAGGTTGGTATACAACCAGATGAAAGGAGGACAAGATGGATAGAAGCATTTTTATGGGGGGAATACCAGGAACAACCTCCCGTAGAGGGTTCTTAAGGGCTTGTGCCATTGCTACAGCTGCTATGGGTCTTCCTATGGAAATGGTTTCTAAAGTTGCTGAGGCTGCTAAAAGTCCTGAAAGACCTAGAGTTGTCTGGCTTCATTTTCAAGAATGTACTGGATGTTCTGAATCATTATTAAGGGCTTCTCATCCAGATTTGGCATCTCTTATTCTTGATCTTATTTCTTTAGACTATCACGAAACCCTAATGGCTGCTGCTGGTAAGCAGGCTGAAGAAAACCTTGAAAAGGCTATAGAGGAAGGAAACTATCTCCTCGTTGTCGAAGGTAGCATTCCACTAAAGGACGATGGGATCTACTGTAAAGTTGCAGGAAAAACTGCAAAGGAAATCTTGGAAAAGGCTGCAGAAAAGGCAATAGCGATTATAGCTATTGGAACCTGTTCTGCTTACGGTGGAATTCCTGCAGCAAAACCAAATCCAACCGGAGCTGTTGGAGTTCAGGATATAATCAAGAATAAACCAATAATAAACGTACCTGGATGTCCTCCAAACCCACATAACTTCCTATCAACTGTTCTTTATTACCTAACTTTCAAAAAACTACCCCCAACAGACAGATGGGGAAGACCTCTCTTTGCTTACGGTAGAAAGATTCACGACCACTGTGAAAGAAGACCTCACTTTGACGAAGGTAGATTTGTTGAACAGTTTGGAGATGTTGGACACAGACTTGGATACTGTCTATATAAAGTTGGATGTAAGGGACCAGAAACTTACTCTAACTGTCCTGTGATTAGATTTAACGATGTAGAAGTATGGCCAGTTTCCGTTGGAAACGGTTGTTATGGTTGTACAGAACCTAACTTCTGGGATACTATGACTCCATTCCGTAAAAGACTTCCAAACATTGAGATACCTGGTAGTGGTATTCAAGCAAGTGCTACACAGGTTGGAAAAGTTGCTCTCGGAGTTACCGCAGCAGCCCTTGCAGCTCACGCTACAGTTGGTATAGCTAAAAAGGTAATTACAGGTGGAAATAAGGAAGAAGAATAATTTAAAAAACCTTGATCGCAAGGAGGTTTAGACAATGGCTAAGAGAATAGTGGTTGACCCTATTACAAGAATAGAGGGTCATCTTAGAATAGAAGTTCTTCCTGAAAATGGTTATATCAAAGATGCATACTCTTCTGCTCAAATGTGGAGAGGAATAGAAATTATTATGAAAGGAAGACATCCAGATGATGCATGGATGTTTGTTCAAAGATTTTGTGGAGTTTGTACAACAGTTCACGCTTTGGCTTCAGTTAGATCTGTGGAAAATGCCCTTCAGCTTGAAATTCCTTTTAACGCTCAAATGATAAGAAACATCATTGTTGCTGCTCATGCACTCCACGACCATATCGTTCACTTCTACCATCTCTCAGCCCTTGACTGGGTAGATGTGGTTTCTGCTTTAAAAGCTGATCCTCACAAAACTGCCAAGATAGCTGAAAGTATTTCTGATTGGAAATTAAACGGAGCGTCTGTATTTAAAGCTGTTCAGGAAAAACTTAAAAAGTTTGTAGAAAGTGGGCAGCTTGGACCTTTTGCCAACGGATACTGGGGACACCCAGCAATGAAACTACCACCAGAAGTTAACCTGCTTGCAGTAACCCATTATTTACAAGCTCTTGATTACCAGAGAAAAGCCGATATGGCTATTGCTATTTTGGGTGGTAAAAACCCACACATTCAGAACCTTGCTGTAGGTGGAGTTTCTACAGCTATCAATCCAGACAATGAAGCAACTCTCAACATGGAAAGACTTTACTACATTAAACAACTCCTTGAGGAAGTTAGGGAATTCGTTCACAAAGTTTACCTACCAGACGTTCTTGCAATTTCTGCACTCTACAAAGAGTGGCTCTCTTACGGTAGAGGAGTTGATAACTACCTTGCAGTTCCAGAACTTCCACAAGATACAAAGGGAGAGGTCTTTGATCTCCCAGGTGGAACTATCATTGGTGGAGATCTTAACACAGTTAAACCAATTAAGGGCTTCAACGATAAGTACTTCATTAACAATGTTGTTGAAAATATTACTCATGCTTGGTATAAAGGAGATTGGACAAGACATCCATGGGAAGAAGAAACTGTTCCTGAGTACACAGGCTTTAAAGCTGATGGAACAGTCGATGAAAAAGGAAAGTATTCTTGGTCTAAGGCACCAAGATTTAAGTACGAAGGGGACACAATACCAATGCAAGTTGGACCTCTTGCTCAAGTCCTTGTCGGATACGCTCAAGGACATAAACTTACAAGAAAATACGTTGATGAAGCCCTCTCTACTCTTAGCAGCTTAGTAGGAGAAAGAGTAGGTGTTGAAGTTCTCCAGTCTACAATGGGAAGACACATCGCAAGGGCAATTAGAGCTAAAATGCTTTCAGACCTTGTTATCAAGCAATGGGAACAACTTGTTGATAACATTGGAAGAGGAGATCTTGAAATCTTCAATCCACCATCCTACCCAGCTGGAGAAGTTAGAGGATGTGGAATGTTCGAAGCTCCAAGAGGAGCTCTTTCCCACTGGATAGTTATAGAGAACGGAAAAATCAAGAACTACCAAGCTGTTGTTCCATCTACATGGAACTCCGGTCCAAGAGACGCTAAAGGACAAATGGGACCATATGAAGCATCTCTTATCGGAAACCCAATAGAAGATCCTGAGAAGCCCCTTGAAGTTCTAAGAACTGTTCACTCCTTTGATCCATGTATCGCTTGTGCAGTTCACATGATTGATCCAGAAGGAAAGGAAATAGTTAAAGTTAAAGCTTTGTAGGGGGTGGCACCTCCCCCTTTTTTAAGCCTATAGAAGGAGGGCGAAATGGCTATTTATGAAAAGAAATACGTTTGGAGTATTCTCCTTAGACTTTTCCACTGGTCATTTGCAATTTCAATATTTACTCTTGTAGTAACAGGGCTTTACATAAATTGGCCTTGGACAAATACCTGGATGGAAGGAAGCCACCAGTGGACAATGGCTATCATGAGATGGATACACTTCATAGCAGGTATGATCTTCTCCTGTGCAGTTCTTGCTAGACTTTACCTGTGGTTCTTTGGAAATAAATACGAAAAAGTTTGGGACTTTTTACCAATTACGGGGAGAAATATAAAGAACCTTTTCTCAACTCTTCTCTATTACGCCTACCTCACCGACCATCACGAAGAAAGACTTGGACATAATGCTTTAGCGGGAACAGCTTACTTTTCCACCTTAATTTTAGCTGTAATTCAGTTAATTACAGGTTTCTACCTCCTTTACCCTGAGAATGAGTTCTGGACTTCTCTTGGTTCTATCTTTGGAACCCAACAGGAAGCAAGGTTTATCCATCACATTCTCAACTGGTACTTTGCATGGTTTGCTTTAGTTCACATTTATATTGTTGTTTGGAACGATATTAAGAACCCAGAGGGTCTTATTTCTTCTATCTTCGATGGATACAAGTTTGCCCATAAAAAATAAGTAGAATACATAAATTAGTAAATTAGCATAATGAGGGGGAGCTTATCTCCCCCTTTATTAATTTATAAGGGGTTAAAAATGGAAAAAGTAGGCATTCTTGGTGTAGGAAACATCTTATTAAGAGATGAGGGTTTTGGAGTGAAATTAATTTATACTCTGAAGGCAAAGTACGATTTCCCAAAAAATGTGGAACTAATAGATGGTGGGACTGCGGGAATTCTTCTATCTCCAGAAATAGACGGACTCGATAAACTGCTTATAATAGACGTTGTTAATGCAGAAGGAAGTCCTGGAGAAATAAAGATTTATGAAAAAGATGATTTCTTTATAGATAGACTTCCTTTAAAACTTTCCCCTCATCAAATAGGACTTCAGGAGGTTCTGTTACTAAATGAAATGAAAGGTACCTGTCCAAAGGAAATAAAGTTAATAGGAATTATCCCTAAGTCTATAGAGACAGGAACATCTCTTACACCTGAACTTGAAGAAAAAGTAGAAGAGGTAGAAAAGCTTGTAATAGAAACTCTAAAAAGCTGGGGAATAGAAGTAAGAGAAAAAGAAAATCCAGAGATCCCGAACCTTTGGTGGGAAAAGGAAATAAAGGAGGCGTAAATGTGTGTTGGCGTTCCTATGAGAATAGTTGAAATAAACTATCCAATGGCTGTAGCAGAAGCAAAAGGTGTGAAAAGGACTATAAGCCTTATGCTTTTACCGGAAGACGAGGTTAAGGTAGGCGATTATGTTATGGTTCATGTTGGAAACGCCATAGAGGTAATAGATGAAAAAGAGGCAGAAGAAATCTGGGAAGTTCTTGATGAGATAATGGAAACTATCGATACAGAGGAAAGTAAAGATGCATGAAACCTCTATAGCTTTTGGACTACTCCAATCTTTGACTAGCCTCGCAGATAAAGAGAATGCAAAGAAGATAACGAAGGTAAGGGTAAAGATAGGGAAACTTTCAGGAATAGTAATCGATTCTTTTGTTTTTGCTTTCGATGCTTTAAAGGGAGATTTTCCAAAGTTAAAAGATACAGAATTAATAGTGGAAGAAGTTCCAATTAGATACAGGTGTAACTCGTGCAAGACAGAATTTGAAACCGATTCAATATACTTTCCTGAATGTATGAAGTGTCAATCTATTGATCTAACTTTGGTAAGCGGGGAAGAACTTGAAGTAGTAGATGTGGAGATTGAGGTTGGCAAATGAAGGCGAAAGAAATTTTTAATAGCCGTTTTGCCATATACTATGAAAAAGTAATAAACAGATTTTCAAGCCCTATTCAGATAGACAGATGGAGAAAAGAGTTAGTAAAAGGTGCTCTAGACTTTTGTCCCAGTGCTTCCGTTATTCTCGATTTTTGTTCTGGTGCAGGAAACGTTGGAAAATTCTTTCTAAAGGAAAAACCGGAAAGCATACTGATAAACTGCGATATCAGTAAACCCCTTTTAGGTCTTGCTAAGGAAAATTTCAAGAAAGAGAGAAATGTTTATTATGTATGTTCGGATAACAGATTCTTTCCAGTAAAGGAATGTTCAGTTGACGTAATTTTCTCTTCTTTCTGTGTTAGAAACTCTCCAGAACCTTTACTAACCATCAAAGAAGCGAAGAGAGTCCTAAAGAACAAAGGAGTGTGGGCAATTTTGGATTTTTTCAAGATAGAAAAGGGAAATTTCTGTACTGTTACAAATAACGTAATCTTTAAGTCGTTTATGAAGCTTAACAAACTGTTTCTGCCTTCCAATTCGGAAGCTATAAATTACCTTTTCGAATCTATTGAGAAGTTTTACACAGTCAATAGATTCAAGGAAATACTTTCGTCCTATGGTTTTAAGATAGTTAGGTTTAGAAACTTCATGGGTGGAATTGCAAGTGTTTTAATAGCAATAAAAGAGGAGGTGTAATATGTGTGATGTTTGTGGATGTGGAAATCATGATCATACTAACTCTCACTCCCATTCTCACGAAATAAGGAAAGTGGAACTAAATCAGAGTTTACTTCGCGAGAATGAAAGAGTTGCTGAATCAAATAGAAAACACTTTGATGAAAAAGGAATCTTAGCTGTAAACCTTATTAGTTCTCCTGGTTCTGGAAAGACAACACTTCTTGAAAAAACAATAGAAGCTTTAAGAGATGAACTTAAAATAGCAGTTCTTGAAGGAGACATTGAGACAGAAAGAGATGCTGAGAGAATAAGAGCAAAGGGCGCTAAAGCTATCCAGCTTACGACAGGAGGATCTTGCCATCTAGAGGCTTCCTTAGTTCACAAAGGATTCCACGCTCTAGAAAAGGAAATGGAAGGAGAAACTCCGGATATTCTATTTATTGAAAACGTAGGTAACCTTGTATGTCCATCCTCTTTTTACTTGGGTGAACATGTAAGAGTGGTTCTCGTTTCTGTTCCTGAAGGACCGGATAAACCCGCCAAGTATCCAAAAGCTTTTAAAACTTCAAACGTGTTCATCATCACAAAGGCAGATCTTCTACCTTACTTTGATTTTGACGTTGAAAAAGTTAAAAAAGAAGCTTTGTCAATCAATCCTAACCTTAAAATATTTGTTGTTTCTGCAAAGACAGGCGAAGGTCTAAATGAATGGTTTGACTATTTAAAGGAAATGGTAGCAAGGAAAAAGGGAATAAAGGTTTAAGGGGGAGATGTCCCCCTAACCTTTAGAGTTTAAGTAGAAAACTTTTAGCTTTTTTTCCTCTAAAAGTTTTAAGGCAAAGTTTACATCATTGGTTGTCGGAGGTAACTGATATACAACAATTCCTTTTGTTAAAAGCTTCTTTAAGGGAGCTTCTGGTATTTGTTCTATAAGGAGTGCTTCTACTCCATTTTCAGCAAGAAGATCAGCAGGACTTTTACCTCCACTACATCCAACGCTGCATCCACCACAGCTGTTAAGGTTAGAAACAACTTTCTTTTCTCCACTCTCTGTATTAATTACCAAGAAAGAAGGTGCAGAACCAAACATACTGACAACATTACCTCTTTCGTCTATCGGAAGAGCAACTATCACTTACAACCTCCTAAAATTTAAAAGTCTTAAGATAAGAATAAAGAACACTCTCCATATTGTCATTAACAAAAGTCAAACTTTTATCGAAAGTTTCTTTCCCTAGAACTTCCTCTAAATCTTCTCTAACCTTTTCAACCATAAAATCGAAGCTTTTAGTTTCGTACAAAAAGGAAGGAACATCTACTACGTATTCTCTTAGAATGCTGTAAAGGTCAGGATTTTCCCAATCCAAGAAAGAGTATGTTGAATATGTACAAATAATTATGCCGTCAAAATTTTCCCAAACTTTCTTAAAGTCATTGAGCAATTCCTTGTCAAGAAGATCTACATCTTTAAAGACCAAAATGTTAAATGTAGAGAAATCTTCTATTTCAAGTTCTGTATCTTGAAGGTTCTTACAAGGAATTACGCAAAAAGCTTTATTCCTGAACTCAAACTCCTCCGCGTTTAAGATGACATTTAGAACAAAACCGGTAAAAGTTCTATCTTCGTGCCTTAAGACAAGTCTTTTCTTTACGGAGGCCACGGTGTCAACTAAGTACTTGAAGTAAATGTTGTCTCTTACCGGGAATATCCTCTGCGCTCTTATTGAACGGCTCGGATATGAAAACATTCTAAGACTTCTTCTTAGTCCCATATGGTATAGTGCATCATTCGCATTATCTACAACATTTGAAAGGAACTTAATGGCTTTTTCAGTATTCATTCCAAGTTTTCTGAGTCTACCTAAAAGGATGTAAGCACTTTTTTTATCTTTTCCTACTATCGAGAGAACTGTTAAAAACATAAGGTAGGTTATGTAACTAAAATCCAACTTTCTTCTGCTAAGGGAAATCTTTAGGTTCTCAGGAATGTCTAAGAAAGGTGAAAGGTAGAGGTGAGCCAAGATATATCCATCATAAAGATATTTGAAAAGGTCAGAGTACTCAACTATGAATTCCTTTCCAAGCTGTAAAAAGTCTGTTCCAAAGTGAACTCTTTCTAGATATCTTGAATATGGAGAATAGAATCTATTTACGGAAGTGTAATAGTTCTTAAACCTTTCATTTACTTTCGTAAAAAATGAAAGCGGAGTAGTCTCACTTGTAAATAAAAGCCTAGCTTCGTTCCCGGTATCCTTAAAGGTTGTGTATGGGAGTATTTCTGTTAAAAAAGTTGTTTTTAGTACACTAAAACTTTCAAAACCTTCAAAATTTGAAAGATCTTTGTTTTCAAAGGATAAACTTTTTACTATTGTATTTCTTACAACCTCTTTAAGTCTTTCAAAACCTATTCTTGCTATTGCAGTAGTTAAGGATGTAATTTTTTCCTTTGCAGCGGATTCTACACTGTTTGCAACTGTTAAAACCGCTTTTTTAACTTTTGGAATTTTCTCTATGTAATTTGTTAATTTTTCGGTAGTTGTATTTGGATTGTTTATTTCTGAAAGCAAGTTTATGATTACCTTAAACTCTGTGTTCTCTGATTCGAAACTTTCAAAATCTATTTCAAGTTTCTTCTTGTAATCCTTGAACTCCTTTAACTTTTTAATATGTTTCTTTAAAAGTTCTTTATCTTCAAATTCTTCTAGAAATTTTAGATGAACACAGGTTGCCCTATCTTCAACAACGACGGATTTTATCTTTTTTCCACCTATTTCTACTTCTAAAAATTCACTCTTTATCTCCTCCGGTGCATCTTTTTTTAACTCGCAACCTCCCTTAGAGATATTAGTAATAGATCCTAAATCTTCTAAAACATATCTATCGTAACTTCGTCTATTTAGCGGTTTTTCTTTAACCTCTTCTTTTGTCTTTTTTTCCCCGTTTTTCTTTCCACCAAAGCCAAAAAATCCAAACATACTTACCCTCCCAATTTCTAATTAAATCTGTACCAAATATTACAAGCCCCCTCCATAGAGACCATACAAGGTCCCTTAGGGTTCCTTGGAGTACAAACTGTGCGGAACAGCTTACAATCGGTTGGATAAGCTTTTCCAAGTATAATCTTGTCACATATACAACCAGCAACTTTTTTCTCTTCAACCTCTTTTAGTTCGAAAACTTTTTTTGCGTCCAAGTAGCTATATTCTTCCCTCAATTCAAGCCCAGATTTCGGAATTAAACCGATACCTCTCCAGTTGACATCTGCCTTTTCAAAGTATTTGTACATAAGTTCTAAAGCTTTCTTGTTTCCTTCAGGTTTAACAACTCCTCTGTAAACGTTTTCTAAAGTGGCTTTTCCTTCTCTTAACTGCTTAAGAATTTCAAGAATTGCCAAAAGAACATTTTCAGGTTCAAAACCTGCAACAACAGTGGGTATTCCGTATTTTTCAGGAAAAACTTTCCAAGCATTTGCTCCAACAATGGCTGAAACGTGTCCAGGAGCTATAAACGCATCGACTCCAACTTCTTGGTCTTTAACGAGAATCTCCATTATTTCTGGAGTTAACTTTTGGGAAGTAAGAATAAAAACATTCTCCGGAACTCCCATCTCTAAAAGGGCAGCTGTTGGAGCTGTTGTTGTTTCAAAACCTATTGAGAAAAAGACAATTTTCTTATCTTTATTTTCGTTTGCAATTTTCAAAACCTCAAAAGGGGCAGATACCATCTTGTAATTTCCACCGTTTGACCTTATTGAACCAATTTGAGTTGGAACTCTTAACATATCACCGTACGTTACTAAAATTGTGTCGTTTCTTTTTGAAAGATTTATCGCGTTCATTATGTCGCTTTCAGAACAAACACATACTGGACAGCCAGGTCCGGGAACAAGTTCTATTTCTTTTGGAAGTAGTGAACGCATACCACTATGAGTAATGGTATGCTCATGAGAACCACAAACATTCATTATTTTTATCTTCTTTCCTTTTGGAGTAAGTTCTTTGATTAACTCTAAAAGTTTTCTTATCCTCTCTCTCATACTACCCCTCAATCTTTATCCCGTAGAGTTTTATTAAAGTGTAAAAAGCTATTGCTGGAACGAAGGTAAATTGAAATATCATAGTAGATAGGATAGCAAATTGAATTACTGCTGCTTTAAGGGGCAAAACCCCTGCAATAAGCAGACCTACCATTACTCCCGGAATGTGGACTATACCAGAAGAACGAAACATATCTCTAACGGGAGTAGTAATATCTAAGATAAGTTCTCTGAATATCGGCTTGAATATCTCCACACTGTTTGCTCCAAGAGCTGCCATTCCTAAGATTAAGTCTTCAACATCCTTAAGCCTTCGCTTGTAGTAGCTAAAAGAAAGGGACAAACTCCTCATTCCAGAAGCAGCTATTATTCCTGCAAGGGGGATTATGCTGTTTGCTTTCAAAGTTAAAATGCCAACGGTGTAAAGAACAAAAAGTGAAATGGTAGAAATGATGGAAATCGAAAAGAGAATAGTCAGAAAGACTTTAAACTTACTGTAAGAGGTGAACTGAAACCTTCGCAAAGTTATAAGGGAAGCGTTTACGAAAAAAAGAATTGTCAACAAAAGATTTATGAGTTCCTGCTTTAAGTCTAAAAGGAAAAGTATTACAAATCCAACACCAACAAGCTGAATAATTGAAAGAAAAGAAGAAAAAAGCAGATCTTTCCAAAAACCTATTCCATTTTTTATGTCAAAAAAGACGGTAGCAAGTATTAAGAAGTAAGCAAAGAGAACGATGAGAAGCTCGTGTTCACCCATTAGCATATCCTTGGAAGGGGATCTTCCTCAAGAAGTTCTAGTCTTCTTTCTCCACCAATGGAAGTAATTAAATGAACTCCTTGAAATTCATCTGTAACTTCTCCGATAATTTTTGCTTCTTTTCCAAGAGGATTCTGACGAAGTTTCCCTAAGACTTTTTCTGCTTCCCTTTTATCAACAATAATTACTGCTTTTCCCTCGTTTGCCAAGTATAAAGGATCGTATCCAAGCATATCGCAAACAAAACGAACCTCTTCCCTAATGGGAAGTCTTTCTTCAAATAGTCTAACTCCAAGTTTTGAGTGTTCAGAAAACTCTATTAAAACTGTTGCTACGCCGCCTCTTGTTGGGTCTCTCATCCATCTAATACCTTCTACTTCAAAGAGAGGAACAAGTAGATTATTGAGTGGTGCACAGTCACTTATTACACCTGACTCAATCTCAAACTCTTCCCTTGCTAAAGAGACTGCTATTCCATGATCCCCTATATATCCTGAGACAATTACAACGTCTCCAGGTTTTGCAAAGGTGGGAGAAAAAGTTCTAACAATTTCTCCAACTCCGGTTGTATTTATGTAGATACCGTCACACTTTCCTTTTTCTACAACTTTTGTATCTCCCGCGACTATTTTAACGTTTGCTTTTTTGGCAGTTTCTGCCATACTTTTTACAACTTTTTCTAGGTCTTCGAACGGCAATCCTTCTTCCAAGATAAAACCAACAGAAATAAAAGAAGGTATAGCGCCACTTACCGTTAAATCGTTTACTGTTCCTGAGATGCTTAGCTTACCAATATCTCCCCCAGGGAAAAAGTAAGGACTAATTACGTAAGAGTCAGTTGTCATAGCTATTTTGTTGCTATTTATCTTTAAATAGGAGGCATCCCGTAAAGATGTAAGCTCAGGAAATGAGAAGTGTTTTAAAAAGAGTTCTTCTATTAGCTCCCTGGTTAACTTTCCTCCACTTCCGTGCCCGATTTCTATCCTCAACTTACACCTCCAAGAGCAAGTAAAAACGGGGCTACAGCTATACTACTATCAAGTCTATCAAGAACCCCACCGTGTCCGGGTATGATGTGACCGGAATCTTTGACATCAAAAACTCTTTTTATATAACTTTCAATTAAGTCTCCAATTTGGGAAATAAAAGTAAGTACAAAGAGAATAAAAACATAAAAGAAAGAAATTTCCAGTATTCCAAGATGGTTTCCTATTATTAAGGAAGTTATTACTCCTCCGATAGCTCCTCCAATAGCCCCAGCAACAGTCTTTTTGGGACTTATTTCAGGAATGAGTTTCTTTTTCCCAAAGTATTTACCTACAAGATAGGCAAAGGTATCGGTAGACCAGACAATGCTTAAAAGGAGAAGAAAATAGGGCTTAGGAAGTTTAGCAATCGCCACAATTCCAATAAGCAAATACACAAAAAAACCAGTTATTCCTAAAAATCTCTCAGGCACTTTGCCTTCAATTATAACGAAATAGCTAAAAAGAAAAACTACGGCAACGGTAGGGAGAATAAAGTTAAAAGTTTTTAGGTGAACCCCTATGAAAAAAAGAATAGAAAAAATAACTGTTACTGCTGTTTTGTTATCCTTGAAAGGTGTAAACTCACAAAGTTCAGAAACCATCCCAACACCAAGAAGGTAAACCAAAGAAACATAAAAACTTTTTGGAGAAGCAACCATAAAAGAAGCGTAAAGAACTACTAAAATGGTACCTAAGATCCTCTCTCTCATTTGATACCGCCAAACCTTCTTTCTCTTTTCTTAAAGTCTTCTATTGCTCTTTTGAATTCTTCTTCTGTAAAGTCTGGCCATAAAGTTTTTGTAAACCAAAGCTCTGTGTAGGCAGACTGCCACAGGAGAAAGTTTGAAATCCTAAGCTCTCCACTTGTTCTTATAAGAAGATCAAGGTCTGGAAGTTCTGGAAAGTAGAGATACTTTCTAATAACTCCTTCTGTGATATCCTTTTCTCCAGCTTTTATAGCCCTGTTTACAGCGTCAAGAATTTCTTGTTTTCCGCCATAATTTACTGCAAACACAGTCACCATTTTATTGCAGTGAAGGGTCTCCCTTTCTAAACGTTTAAAACCTTCTTGAAGGTATTCTGGAAGTTGCCAAATCCTTCCTATCACCTTGAAACGAATGTTGTTCTCAAGAAACATAGGAAGTTTGGTTTGAATGTATTCGTACATTAAATGAAAAAGAAAGTTTACCTCCTCTTTAGGTCTTTTCCAATTTTCAGTAGAAAAAGCATAGAGAGATAGGTACTTTATTCCTAGCTTTGCTGCAGCAATTATTATCCTTTCTGTTGTTTTCGCACCTTCTTCATGTCCTTTTATTCTTGGAAAACCTCTCTTAGTAGCCCATCTACCGTTTCCGTCCATTATTATTCCAACATGAACGGGAAGATTCATAGTTTCTCCTTAGAATCTGTGGTTGTAGGGACTATCGTTTCGTAAATAATCTATAAAGTTAGCAAGTTCCTGCGTCTTTCCAACAAGCATAAAGTGGATTCCCCTTCCGAATTCCAAAACTGCATGGGCAATGTCTATGATATAGTCCCAACCATACTGAGCAGGATCCATAGCTTTCTCTAGACCTTCTATAAGTTTGTCCGGAACAGAACTTGGATTTAGACTTTTCATAAAGTTAGCCATTTTTAGACTTTTTATGGGAAGAAGACCTATTATCGGAACTGCTCCAAATTCTTCTACTAAATCATTCACCTCTTCTGCAACTTTCACATCGTAGATGGGCTGAGTTTGAATAAAAGAAGCCCCAGCGTCTATTTTCTTCTTAAGTTTTATTTCTTGTAAAACTTTTGGACCTGCAAAAGGGTTATAAACTGCTCCAACCGTAAATTCCAATTTACCCTTTACTTCTTTTCCATTTAAAAGTTTTCCGCTTTCTAAAATCTTTGCAATTTCAATAAGCTGAACGGAGTCTACGTCGAAAACGGGTTTAGCTTTTGGTTCATCTCCTAAGCTTGTAAAGTCTCCAGTCATAAGACAAATGTTCTTCACTCCGAGTGCTGCAGCTCCCAAAAGATCCGATTGTAGTGCTATCCGGTTTCTGTCTCTACATGTAAGCTGCAAAATAGGATCGAATCCATAGTCAAGAAGGAACTTTGCCATTACCAATGAGGACATTCTTACCATAGAACGTTGGTTGTCTGTTATGTTAAAAGCATCAACTTTGCCTTTTAAAGGTTCTATTCCTTTAATTACTGATTTCCAATCTGTTCCTCTTGGAGGGGCTATTTCTGCAGTTATTATGAACTTTCCATTTTTCAACTTTTCTGAAAAGTTCAAGTTGTTTCCTCCACTTCCAGTTTTCTTGGGTAAACAGCCAGTCTATAATCTTTAAAAGGAGCTCTTTCTCTTAAGACTTCTAACTTTTGTAAACCCTCTAAACGCTCGGCAATTTTATACCAGATACAAGGAATAGAGGAGTCAACTTCGCACTTTCCGTTTATTGCTCCGCCACATGGACCGTTCACCAAGGACTTAGGACACCTTGCTACTGGGCAGATACCCCCAGTATCCGAAATAATACAATCACCACAGGCTATACAGTACTCGTCAAAGTATTTTCCTTCTTTTTCTGCTCCTATAAACAGAGTACTTACTCCTGTGATTACAGGAAGATTGGTGTTCTCTGCTATAACCTGTGTTCCTGCTCCACAAGCTAAGGATATTACAACTTCACAACCTTTTTCAATTTCAAGGAGAGGCTTTGAAACTTTTTCCAAAATACACGTTCCACCTGGACTTTTTACACTGATAACCTCAAAACCTTCCTTCTCCAAACTATTTTTAAGTTGGAGTGCTTCCTTTAGTCCTCCGTTCTTACACCTTGCAGACCCTAGCTCACACCCAAAAATGGCGATTTTTTTGAAACCTCTTAAGTTTTTTAGGATTTCACTTAAAGGTTTGATCTTAACAACTACCACTTCTTACTCCCCGTGGAAGTAGATTTTCACGCTTGCCTTTTTCTTGATGGAGTCAAGGTACTCTTTAAGAGCTTTTCTAAATCTCTTCATGTAGAGTTCTTTCCTTATTTCATCTTTATTGCATCCTTCCTTTTCTTCTTTCTTGACGTACACTAGGTAGTATCCGTTATCTCCTTTAACAACTTTGTACTTTCCCGGTTTTATAGACCAAACTGTAGAGTCAACAGGTTCTATTAACATTCCTTTCTTAACTTTTCCTACATATCCACCACGTTTTGCAGTAACGGGATCTTCTGAAAACTCTTTTGCAACTTTTTCAAAGGGCTTTTGTGATGCTAGAAGTTTCTCTATTTCCTTTAATTTTTCAGAGGAAGTCACAAAAATATAGTAAACTTCCCTTAAAACGTTACCTTTCTTAGCTCTGCATACTTTTTCCACCTCTAAACCAGAAACTCTAACTTTTGACCTTACATTCTTTCCGATAAGTTTGGATATCAAGATCTGTTCTTTAATCTTTTCTTTAACTTCCTCGAGGGTAAGTCTTTCCTTCTCCAAGGCTTTTATAAACTCTTTATCAGAGATAAATCCATTACTCTTTTTCAAATCTTTTAAGGCATCCTCTATCTCTTTGTCGGAAACTCTTATTCCCTCACTCTTGGCTTCAGTTAAGAGCATCTTTTTCTCTATTAAGGAGTTTAAAGCTACCTTTAAGTCTGTAATTCCGTTTTCCTTAGCATAGCTCTTAAGCTCGCTGTAAAGAACTGGTTCGTCATTTACAACAGCTACAATGTAGTCAACAACCTTAGCCTTTAATGGCAGGAAGGGAATAAACAGAAGAAAAAGGAGAACGACTACTTTCCTCCATACCATCAGTAGAACACCTCTACCTTGTTTCTTTTCTTTAGATCCTCTATAAACCTGTTAAAAGCAGCCATAAGAGCTTCCCGTCTCTTTTGCTCTTTTAGAGTTTGAATTATAAACGGTTTTAAGGATTCAAAAGGTATTTGTTTACCATTTGCATCGATAAACCGAGTTTTGTTTCTTTCATAAAAAGCTCTTGCTTCTTTCTCAGAGATATTTATTTCTTCTAAATTTAAGATGTTTCTTGAGCAAGGCATTGATTATTATCTTTTTTTTAGCTTCTTCAATTTGTTTTCTTACCTTAGGATTTTGAGGAATACCTTCTTTTTGAGCTTCCTGAAAGAGAAGTTCCTGATTTATTAAAGTCTCTAAAACTCTTTTCCTGAATTCAGTATTTCCTTTTACGGAAGAATATTTTTCGGGTAGGCTATTTAGAGCCTTGTTTAAATCCGATTCTGTGATAGGCTTTCCGTTAACCTTAGCCAATACCTTGTCTCCGGCAAGAGAGTTTGAACTTACTAGTGCTATAATTGCAGTTGCCAAGACTAGCTTTTTCATGGAATCCTCCAATATAGTGAATTCTTGTTAAACTTATTGAAGGTTTCATAGATTTGCAAAGTAGGTTAAATTTTCATAATTTACCAACGCAAACTTTATCTTGCAGGTTAAAAGATGAAAAGGAGAATCAACCTTAATGAGATAACCCAGAAAGAGCCTATGAAGGTTGATACGGAAATTCAACCATCAATCATGGATTTGCCGAAAGAGGAGGTTATTTCATCTACGCCTTTTAAACTTCGCATAGAGGTTTACAAAAAGCCTGTTGGCTACGATGTTTATGGGAAGATTGAGGGTGAAGTAGAACTTCTCTGTAGTAGATGTAACAAAAAGTTTAAGGAAAAACTTAATAAAAACTTTTACTACCAACTTATACCGACGTCAGAGATTGCTGGTGGAGAGATAAAATCTTCCGATCTTGATATAAAATTCTCTGACGAAAATTTCTTGGATCTTGCAGAGGTTGTAAAAGAGCAGATTTTGCTTAATCTTCCTGTAAAACCTTTATGTAGTGAAAACTGTGAGTATTCAACTTTTGAAGTTGGAGAAAAACCAGAGACTTTTGAAGAGGAAACCCAAGAGGTCGATAGACGCTGGGAAAAACTAAAAGCTCTTAGAGATAAACTTAAGAGGAAGGAGTGAAAGATGGCAGTTCCAAAGAGGAAAGTATCAAGGACAAGAAGAGACAAAAGGAGAACACACTGGAAAGCACAAAAACCAGCACTTTCAGTATGTCCAAACTGCTACAGCCCTAAGCTTCCTCATAGGGTTTGTAAATCCTGTGGCTATTACAAGGGAGAAGTTGTTGTAGAGGTAGAGGAATAAATGAAAGTTGTTCTGGATGCTATGGGGGGAGATTTTGCCCCCCAAGTTCCAGTTGAAGGGGCTATTCAAGCAGCTAAAGAGTTTAACATTTCTGTTATCTTAGTTGGAGATGAAGGAACTATAAAAAAGGAACTATCTAAATATTCTTATCCTAAGGGAAAAATAGAGATTGTCCATGCTGAAGATCAGGTTTTAATGGACGAACAGCCATCAAAGGCTCTGAAAAAGAAAAACTCTTCTATTCATATTGGAACTAAGCTTTTAAAGGATGGACTTGCAGATGCTTTCTTAAGTGCAGGAAATACCGGTGCAGTAATGGCTATATCCCTTTTTACTCTTGGAAGAATTAAAGGAGTGGAAAGACCGGCGATTTCAACGATACTTCCTAATCAGAACGGGAAAACTTTCCTCCTCGACGTTGGTGCAAACGTTGACTGTAAGCCCTATCATCTTCTCCAATTCGCAATAATGGGTGAAGCATACGCGAAATATGTTCTAGGAGAAAAAAATCCTAGAGTAGGACTTCTGAATATTGGAGAGGAAGAAACTAAAGGGAATGAATTGACTAAAGAAGCGTATAAACTTTTAAAGGAAGCTAGAAAAAAGGGATTAAACTTTGTTGGAAATGCTGAAGGTAGGGATATTTATTCTGGAAAGTTTGATGTTATAGTATGTGATGGCTTTGTAGGAAATGTAGCATTAAAACTTAGTGAAAGTCTTGCGAAAATTTTAGCTCAAATCCTAAAGGAAGAGATTGAAGGACATTTTATTTCAAAAATAAGTGCTATTACTTTAAAACCTGCAATAAAAGGGTTTAAAAAGAGAACGGATTACGCAGAATGGGGTGGAGCACCCCTTTTAGGAATCAGAAAGCCTGTAATAATATCACATGGAAGTTCAAATGCAAAAGCTATAAAAAATGCCATTAGAGTCGCTTCTCAATTTGCTAAATCCAACCTTGATGAGCACATAGAGAAAAATATTGAAAAGTACGGGAAACAGGATGGGTATTAAGATAGTCTCTACAGGATCTTACGTTCCATCTAAGGTTCTCACGAACTTTGATCTTGAGAAGATGGTAGACACATCTGATGAATGGATAACAACTAGGACTGGAATAAGAGAAAGGAGAATTAGCGATAAGGAAACAACTTCTAGCCTTGCGGTAAAGGCATCATTGAAAGCCTTAGAAGGTAGAAACCCTCAAGAGTTGGATTTAATAGTAGTAGCAACTGCTACTCCTGACGCTTTTTTCCCTTCTACTGCCTGTAAAGTTCAAGCAGAACTAAACAATAAGAAGGCAATTGCCTTTGATGTTTCTGCTGCCTGTACTGGTTTCATCTATGCCCTTTACATTGCAGATTCAATAATGAGGAGTAAAAAACTGAAAAAAGCTCTTGTCATTGGTGCGGAAAGGTTTTCAAAGATAGTTGATTGGGGTGATAGAAGTACATGTATCCTTTTTGGTGATGGAGCAGGATCTGTTTTACTCGAAAAGGACGAGGAAGAAGGAATATTAGGTTTTGACCTTGGATCAGATGGTTCTTATGGAGAATTTCTTTACGTTTCATCCGTTGGTTCAAATGAAGAGTATCCTTTTTACGTAAAAATGAAAGGGAATGAAGTCTTCAAAGTAGCAGTTAGAACTATGGTTGAGTCGGCAAAGAGAGTTCTTGAAAAGACGGGGATATCCTCGAAAGAAATAAAACTGCTTATCCCACATCAGGCAAACCTCAGGATAATAAATGCTATAGCAGAGAGACTAGGAATAGACAATGGAAAGATATTCGTAAATTTAAATAAATACGGTAATACAAGCGCAGCTTCCGTTCCTCTTGCTTTGGATGAGGCTGTAAAAGAAGGTAGAGCGAAGAAAGGTGATCTTGTTCTACTTGTAGCTTTTGGTGGTGGTTTTACGTGGGGATCGTGTGTTTTACGTTTATAACTTGAAAGTGGAGGGAAGATGATAAAGACGAGAGTTTGTGAACTTTTAGACATAGAGTATCCTGTACTACAGGGTGGGATGGCTTGGATAGCGGATGCAAAGCTTGCAGCTGCCGTTTCGAACGCAGGAGGACTTGGAATAATTGCTGGTGGAAATAGAAGTGCGGATGAGCTTAGAGAAGAAATTAGAAAATGTAAGGAGCTTACAGATAAGCCTTTTGGCGTTAACATAATGCTTATGATGCCTAATGCCGAAGAAATTGTTAAAGTTTGTTTAGAAGAAGGAGTCTCTGTTGTAACAACAGGAGCGGGAAATCCTGGAAAGTACATTCCAGCCTTTAAAGAGAAAGGGATAAAAGTTATTCCTGTCGTTGCTAGCGATGCACTTGCAAAACGTATGGAAAGAATAGGCTGTGATGCTGTGATTGCAGAAGGTATGGAAGCTGGAGGACACATAGGTAAGCTTACAACTATGGTGCTAATTCCTTCCATTGTAAGGGCTGTAAACATTCCCGTAATTGCTGCAGGTGGCATTGCTTTAGGAGAACAAGCGGCTGCTGCATTTGCTCTAGGGGCTGAAGGTATTCAAGTTGGAACAAGGTTTTTAGCCGCAAAAGAGTGTAACGTTCATCCAAACTACAAGCAAAAGGTTTTAAAGGCAAGGTTTAACCAGATTACTGTAACTGGGCTTACTACAGGACATCCTGTTAGACTTATTGAAAATAAGCTTACGAAGAAGTTTGCAGAACTTGAGTTCTCCGGAGCTTCAAAAGAAGAACTAGAAGAACTTGGGAAAGGAAGGTTAAGACTTGCTGCTGAGAAAGGTGATGTTGACTGGGGTTCTGTAATGGCAGGACAGGTTGTTGGATATATAAATAAGGAAGAAACAGCAGAAGAAATAATTAAAGACATTATGGAAGGAGCTGAGAAAGTTCTAAAAGAACTTTGTAATCGTTACGCAGAATAAGAAAGCGAGGTTAGAAAGGTGAAGTTAATAGAAGGAAAGCTAAAAGCAGAAGGGATAAAGTTTGCAATAGTTGTTAGTAGATTTAATTCTTTTATTACAGAAAGGTTATTGGAAGGTGCAATAGACTGTATAGTTAGGCACGGTGGGAAGGAAGAAGATATAACAGTTGTAAAAGTACCGGGAGCTTTTGAACTACCATTGGTTGCTAAAAGACTTGCAAAGATGGACTTTGATGCAGTTATAGCTCTTGGGGCAGTGATAAGAGGAGAAACTCCTCACTTTGACTACGTTGCAGCAGAGGTTAGCAAAGGTATTGCAACTGTATCCTTAGAAGCTGAAAAGCCTGTAGCTTTTGGAGTTCTCACAACCGATACAGTAGAACAGGCAATAGATAGAGCTGGAACGAAAGCTGGAAACAAGGGGTGGGAAGCGGCTCTATCTGCCATAGAAATGGTAAACGTTCTGAGGGAGATCTCATGACCAACAAAGATAAAATGAAGGCAAGGGAACACGCTTTTTTAATGATGTATCAATACGATCTTGGAAAATTGTCTCCAGAAGAAGTTATTCTTAACTATTGGGAAGATAACAAGGAAAAAGAAGAAGTTAAACAAATGGCAAATAGACTTTTTGAAAAAGCGGTGAAGAATCAAAAGTCTATTGATATGGAAATATCTAAGTACCTTAAAAAAGGTTGGTTTATATCAAGACTCTTACCTATGGATAGATCTATTTTGAGAGTGGCTACATATGAAATACTAAATGAAAACTACTCTCCAGTTGAAGCAGTCATAAACGATGCAATAGAGCTTGCTAAGGTTTTTGGGGAAGACCCTAAATCTTCCAAATTTATCAATGCTATCTTAGATAAAATAGCAAAATCCAAGGCAAATCAATGAAATTAGGTCTTCTTGCTGGTAGTGGAGAACTTCCTTTAGAATTCCTTAAATCTGCCAAAAGCAAAGGTCATGAAGCAATTACTTTTGCCCTTGCAGGAATTACATCTCCTGAGGTAGAAAGATTATCTTACAAGGTTATTTGGATAAAACCTTTTAAACTTGGAAAATTCCTAAAAGAACTTTCAAAAGAAAAGGTAGAAGAAATCGCTATTTTAGGGAAGGTAGAACATAAGAATGCTCTTTCAATTACAGGTTTAGACCTAAAGGGTATTTCTTTTTTATTCTCTTTAAAAGAGAAAAAGCCTGAAACAATATTAAGAGGAATAATTAAAGAGATTGAAAAAGAAGGTGTAAAAGTTATAGATCCAACTCCTTACCTTTCCCATCTTTTATGTGAAAAAGGAGTTATTTTTGGGAAACTTACTCAAGATTTAGCTGAAGAAGCAGAATTTGGAATGAAGGTAGCTAAGGAAATTGCTTCCTTAGATATTGGACAAACGGTTGTTATTAAAGACAAAGCTGTAATTGCTGTTGAGGGAGTAGAAGGAACGGATAAGTGTATAGAGAGAGGGGCAGAACTGGCAGGGAAGGATTTTATCGTATGTAAAGCTGCTAGAAAGAAACAAGATATGAGAATAGATGTTCCAACAGTTGGAGAAAAGACAGTAGAACTTGTCGGAAAGTTAGGGGGAAAAGCAATATTTTTTGAGGCCGGAAAGACGTATTTTCTTAATAAAGAAAAGATAAAGATTCTTGCAAAGAAATATAACCTTGTTATAGCTTCTGTTTAGTTCTTTAAATACCTTCAACATTAAAAATTTGTAAAATAATGTTCACTTAATATCAAATTCCTAAGGAGGTGAGTGGTGACGCTTGAGAAAAAATTAAGAAAAAATTTTCTATTTTCATTCTTTGCGCTGTTTGTTCCCGTTTTGGTCTTAGCGTTTTTACTAATTACAAATGCTTACAAACAGTATGAAGAGGCGAATTCTCTAGAAAAAAGCATAATTCTTTCTACAAAAATTTCTGCTGTTATCCACGAGCTTCAGAAAGAAAGGGGAAGAACTGCTGGTTTCTTAGGAAGTGGGGGTAAAGAATTTATTGAAGAGCTTAGAACTCAAAGAACTATTACAGATGAGAAAATAAGGGAACTTAAGAACTTCTTTGATATAAGATACTTATCTTCCTTACCTGCTAAATCCCAGCAAATAATTAAAGAAGTAATTTCAACAGAATTAAACTCTTTAACAGAAATAAGACTGAAAGTTGATAAACAAAAGATTTCTGTAAAAGAAGCTATTAATTTTAACCTTTTAAACTCTATAGGCATGATTGCTAAATATGCTTCAGATGCTAAAGTTTCTCGGGAACTTATTGCTTATACAGACTTGATTCTTGTTAAGGAAAAAATGGGACTTGAAAGGGCTATTTTGTCAATTGCTTTTACTAAAGATATATTTACAAAAAAACTTTTTGAAAAATTTCTCTATTTCAAAGCCGAACAGTTAGCTTTTATAAGAGCTTTTAAACTGACAGCTCCTGAAGAGGTAGTGAAGTTTTATGAAAAGACTTTGAAAGGGGAAGCTGTTGATGAAGTTGATAGAATGGAAAGGTTAGCCCTAGCAACACCATTCACCGGAAACTTTAACGTTGATCCAAACTATTGGTTCAATACAATAACCAAGAAAATTAACCTCGTGAAAAAAGTTGAGGATTTTGTATCTCAGAAGCTAATATAAAATCAAAATTGAGAAGAAAAAAGAACTAGCTGTAACGATTGCTATTTCTGTATTCGTTTTTCTTATAATCCATTTAATAAATTATCTACAGATTAGTGGTTAGGTCCACAAAAGATGGAAAAGTGTAAGGTTTTAGTAGTAGAGGATGATGATATTCAGAGAGAACTTTTAAAGGAGATTTCAGAGGAGGCAGGATTTTCTGTCCTTGCTTCCTCTACTGCTGAGAATGGACTAAAAATGGCGTTAAAAGAAAACCCTTTGGTTGTTGTTAGTGATGTAAGACTTCCCGGAACGGACGGTCTTGAGTTTCTAAAACAGTTAAAAGAAAAAGTTGAAAATGTGGAAGTAATAGTAATTACTGCTTTTAGTAGCGTTGAAGATGCAGTCAATGCAATTAAAGCCGGTGCATTCCACTATATTACCAAGCCCTTTGACCCCGAAGTGTTGATAAACTTAATAAATAAAGCTTGCCAACTTGCAAAATTAAGAAGTTTCCCAAAGATAGAAAAAGATGTAGTATTTGCCTCAAAGGTAATGGAGGAAATCTTAAAAAAAGCGTTCCTTTTTGCAAAAACAGAAGCTCCTATCTTAATCTTAGGAGAAAGTGGAGTAGGTAAGGAAGTTCTGGCAAGGTTTATTCATAAGGAAAGTGGAAGAAAAGGAAAATTTGTTTCTGTTAACTGTGCAGCAATTCCATCTGAACTTTTTGAAAGTGAGCTTTTCGGATATGAGAAAGGAGCCTTTACAGGAGCTCTACGTTCAAAACCAGGACTTTTTGAAGAAGCTGATGGAGGAACCATATTCTTAGACGAAATAGGAGAACTTCCTCTACACCTTCAAGTAAAGCTTTTACGGGTTCTTCAAGAAAAGGAAGTTAGAAGAGTGGGGTCTACCAATTGTAAGAAAGTAGATGTAAAGGTTATCGCTGCTACAAATCAGAATTTAGAAAAACTTGTTGAAGAAGGAAAGTTCAGAGAAGATCTTTACTATAGATTGAACGTTTTAACTTTAAAAGTTCCTCCATTAAGAGAGCGGCCTGAAGATATCTTAGAACTTACAGGATATTTTCTTAAAAAATATGAAAAAAAGTATGGCAAGAAAGTGGAAATAACTCCTGAGGCATTAGAGATACTTTTAAACTATAACTTTCCTGGAAACGTTAGAGAACTTGAAAATTTAATTCACCGTTTAGTTATTACAACCTCTAAAATAGAACCTAAGGATTTAGAGGATCTTAAAAATAAAGAGAAACCTTGTGAAGAAATAGATTTTTCCAAACCTTTGCCAGAAAAACTCAGAGAGTTAGAAAAAAGAATGATAGAGGAAGCTCTTAAAAGAACGAACTATGTTCAATTGAAGGCTGCAAAGCTACTTGGAATAGACGAAAAGTCTCTAAGGTACAAAAGGAAAAAGTACGGAATATGAAAAAATATCTTGTCCTTATAGGTTTACTTCTTGGTCTATTTGTAGCAGTTCTTTCAAACCTATATTTTTTGGGGCAAGAGTTAAAAAGCTTTTACCTAATAGTGGTAAAGGAAGAAACCTCGAGGGTAAAGTCGGTAATAGAGGGAACAATAGCTGGTGGTGGAGACCCTGTTGAGGCTTTATCCTCCTACATGGAGAACTCGAAATTTCTGAAGGGAGCCACTTTTAAACTGGAAGGTAGAGAAGTAATCGTTCCTGGTTCAGATATATCGAAAGATTACTACTCTGAGTCGTTAAAGGTTTCTCCTTTCTATTTTACTCTTTATTTTGACTTTTCCTATGTCAAGGAATTCAATAGGCATCTCACTTATACGGTCGTCACCCTTTTGTTTTTCAGTCTGTTATTCACTCTTATTACAGTTTTACTTGTTAGAGAATATTTTAGGGAAAAACTTCTCTTTGAAAAGGAAAAACAGGAAAGAGAGAAACTTGAGAGTATCAATCTAGTAATACATTCTTTAATTCACGAAGTTAAAAATCGACTCAATGTTTTAAGGCTTCTTGTTTATAGGCTAAAAAATACTCTTGATAAAGTCTACTTAGATAAGCTACAAGGGGAAATAGATAAACTTGGTAAATACGTTGAAGAAACAGCTAATCTGAGAAAACCCATTACCATTTCAAAGAGTACGGTAAGTACAAAAGACCTTATAAATGAAGCTGTTTCTAAATTTGAGGAATTATTGGAAAACAAGGAAATTATTCTGGAGATTACTGTTGAAGATAAAAAGTTAAGAGTTGATTATGAAAAAATGGTTTCTGTTCTCATAGACCTTCTGAAAAACGCTATAGAAGCTTTAGGGAAAAAAGAAAACAAGAAGATAAAGATAGTAGGAAGGGAAGAAAAAAATTTCTTTACCATTTTGGTGATGGATAGTGGAGGAACTTTAGACAGTAAAAATCTTTTTAAACCTTTTTACTCGACTAAAGAAAAAGGATTTGGTCTTGGGCTTTACAATGCTAAAAGAATTGTAGAAGCTCACGGAGGACAAATAGAAGCTTTTACCGAAAAAGGGTGGACAGTTTTTAAAATTTCTCTTCCAAGTTCTTAAGTTTCGGAAAAATTTCCGACCTTATCCATCTATTTCGGAAAAAGCTCCGAATTATTCTCTCAGAACATGTTGTCTCTTTTACTTTTAAATTTGGCACGAAATTTGCTTAAAGTGTGTTAGAAAACAGTTTTAGGAGGTAAAGCCTTAGCTTTACCGGTAGTACTCTTAACTTTTGGAGGTGACAAGAAGGCAAATTCTCAAAATTTTAAGACTTACGGAATGTATTACGTGGAGAACCTTCCAAAGCAAAGCTTATCAGAAGAAGAAATAAGAGATCTTCTCTATATGAGAGAGGAAGAAAAGCTTGCTAGAGATGTGTATTTAACACTATCAAAGATTTACCCTATACCGGTATTTAGAAACATTGCCAAGTCTGAACAGCAACATATGAACATGGTAGGGGTTCTTATCAGAAAGTACAACTTAGAAGATCCAGTTAAAGAAACGGGAAACAGAATTGGGGTATTTAAGGATCAAAAGCTACAAAAACTTTATAACCAGCTTGTAGAAAAAGGAAAAAGATCTTTAATAGACGCTTTGCAGGTTGGGGCAACTATTGAGGATGTTGATATTAAGGATCTTGAAGATGCGATAGAAAGGACAGACAACAAAGATATTAAGGTCGTTTATCAGAATTTGATGAAAGGTTCAAGAAACCATATAAGAGCTTTTGTCAGGATTCTTAGAAGGTTTGGAGGAGATTACAAGCCCCAGTTTATTTCTGAGAAAGAATTTAAGAAGATACTTTCTACTAAGCACGAAGCAGGATTTTATGGAGTAAACGGTTCTCTATATCCTTCAATTTCCATAAATAAGATAGAAGGAACGGTGAAAAAAGTTAAAAAGGTTCCAGGTTGGGGAAGGAAAAGGATAGATTGGTGGGTTTTAGAAGTTGAAACT
>JBDOLX010000113.1 GCA_039832905.1 Desulfurobacteriaceae bacterium
GTAGAAAGGGTAAAGAATGGAAAATACGGAAAGAAGCTTTGGACGCTGTTAATCCTTTGAACGAAAAAGAGATTATCTCTTTCCTACTTTTCTTCTCTTTTATCCCTAAAGAATATAGGGAACTCTCTTTCTTCCAACCTGTAAAGAAAATTATAGAGAGAATAGAGAGTTCTCTAAAACTTGAGGCAGGAAACAGAGATATACTGTACGAATCATTTGGTTATGAACCTCTTTTTAGCAGACGATTTATACCGCCGAGAGAGGAAAGTATAACAAAAATAGTAGATGCCATACTAAAAGAGTGCAAAGTTAGACTTCTTAGGAAAGATAGGTTCAAAGGTTCAAATGAGTTTAGAGAAGTTTATCCTATAAACCTATTTTTCTATGAAGGAAACTTCTACGTTGGTGTTCTTAAAGATAACGGCGACTATAGAAGTTATCTACTCTCTACAGTAAAGATCATGGAAGTAAAAGAAGATGTAAAACTTCCTCCTTTTTTAAGAAAAAAGACAAAAAAGTTAAGACGCTACAGAATGGATTTTATGGAAAAAGATCCCTTCATTTTCGGAGTGGAACTTAACTATGATAGTTTCGACCTTCATATAGAAAACGCTACTGTTTTTGCAACTCAGTTTTCAACCGAAAAAAACAGCGATGGAACTTATACAGTTCTTCTTGTTGGTTATAACGGTCCAAGGTTCTATCGTCAGTTTTTACTAAGAGATTTTGAAAAAATAATACCTCCTAATGGACACATAATAGAAATAGCTAAAAGAAACGAAATTAAGAAGAAATTTGAAAAAGAATGGCCGCACTTACCTCCTCCTTCCTACGACTTAGAAAAAAACAAAAGAAACTTTCAGGCATTTCTTGAAGCTATTAATCATTACCTTCTTCAAAGACAAGAAGCCTTATCTCCCCTTCTTAAAAAAGAAAAAGCCAAATGGGAATAATTTATTCCCATTTATTTCCTAGTTTATAATTAAACTTAAAGTAAGAGGGGTAAAACGATATGAATAAGATCATCAGGTTCAGGGGTAAGTACTTTTTTCTCTCCAACTTTTACCCTTGCAAAGTAGAATATGAAGGACTTGTATATCCAAGCGTTGAAAATGCATTTCAAGCAGCAAAAACAGCACCCTTTAGACGCCAACAATTTACCAAAATTTCTCCTAAAGAAGCAAAAAAACTTGGTAGAAAGGTTCCTCTTTTTGGAGATTGGGAGGGTAGAAAAGTAAAAGTTATGAAAGAACTTGTTATGAAAAAATTCCAGCAAAACGAAGACCTAAAAAAGAAACTTCTTGAAACGGGTGATGCTATTTTAATAGAAGGAAATACATGGGGAGACGAGTTTTGGGGAGTAAATCTAAGAAAACCAGATCCAACCTCTCCATGGGGTTATAAAGGAGAAAATTGGTTAGGAAAAATTCTAATGGAGGTTCGAGAAAAGTTAAAAAATGAAGTAGAAAAGTAAATCTTTTTTTCTCCATTTATTTCTAATTCAGATAAGTTTCCCGTGTAGAGAACCACCTTGCTTTTCCTCCTTTTTAGAGTCAAATCAAGGTTCTTTACCTTCTTTTAGAGGTAAAAGGTAAACTATCTGAGACGGAAAAGCCCTGCTTAGGAAAATCTCTATCTTATCACCAGACTTAACTCTTAACGGAACAGGACTTTCGTATCTTGCGTATTCTTCCCTACACAAGAGAAAAATATTCTTCGTATGTCTTGCACCTACAAATTCAATTCTATCAACTATGCAAACTTTTTTCCGAAAGGCTTTCTTTCCTTTGAGAAAAAAGAGAAAACCGTCATATATATATATCCCCCAGTAATAACAAGTGCAGATAGACCTAATAAACCAAAAAATGTAAAAATAACTTTTTTCTCAAGAAAGTAGAAACTTAAAGAGAAAAGAGAGATGCTAACAGTTAGTATAGAAAAGAAATGGAGAAAAATTGCTAAACCAAAAGAAGGAACTAAAACACTTCCTAAACGGAAAAGAAAAAATAAAAGCATTCCAATAGCAAAAATCTTAATAGAAAGGTCTTTACTTTTTCTTTTCTTCTTATTCATTTCTATTTTCCCTTAACTTTCTTGCCTTCCTAGTCAAGGTGTATTTGCCGTTCTGAAAGTTCAAGTATCCATTCCCAACTGCTTGCCTAAGTACTATTTTAGCAAGAAAGTATCTCTGTTTAGACTTTCTCTTAATCTTCTCCTTAGCTATCTGCATAGCTACGTCATTAACAAGAAACCCTTTAGCGTATCTTTCTTTTTCGGGAAGTTTTAGGATAAATTCTCTAACAAGTTCCATTCCACCATACTTTTCAAACCTTGCCCGGTCTCTACGTCTCTTTATTTCTTCTTTCATTGTTATTCTCCCGTTTTCTTTACCTTTTCCTTAATAGCTGAAATCCAATTTACTTTTAGTTCTTCATTTTTAGGTTCTCCAAAGAAGTGAATGCTTTCAAATGGAATACAAATCTTTTTAAGACTTGGGAATGCTGGATAGAGAAGTCTAACTTCTGAACTATTCTTTAGTTGTGTAGGATATTTGAGTTCAACGTATCCAACATTTGCATTCACTAATAGTATTCCTACAGACTTTCCAGTTTGAGCAGAGACAACTTGAATTTTGTCATAGCACTCAGGGCATATAGGAATACCTTCTATCTCTTTTTCAGCAGCAAAACTCTTGCAGAAAGAACATAGTTCCATTTCTCTTTCTTTTCTTTCCTTTCCATCTCTTACCTCCTTTTAATAGAAAAAGTCAGAATTCTCACAAGAGGAAAGTTAACCATAGAAGTTCTTGAAGCTTTATACGAAATGTTTGATGAAACCAACTTTAGTGGTCAAGGAGCAAGGGAAAGGAAAGAAGCTTTTATGAGAATTTTTGAAAACCTAAGAAAATATTTAGAATTAAGGGGACTCTTAGGAACGAATTTCAACCCTTACGTAGCTAAAAAAATATTTGAGACATTAGTATTCTTTAAAAAAGTCCTTGAAGATAACACTTTGTTGTCTAACGATCCCATTTTAAATCTAATTTTAGAGTTTTCAGTTCACGATATAAGAAATTTAGATAAAAGAGTTGTTAACGCAATTATTCCTAAGTTAAAAGTTCTAATTAGAAACTATAGGAGTATGGCAAAAGAAATACTAAAGAGAACAGATTACTTTAATGGAATAACCCTCCAAGAGCTGATTCTAAAGAATCACGATAATACAAGTTCACTCTTTATTTTTGTAAGTGAAGATGACAACAACATGAGATTTTTCGCCTATGAACTAGGAGATATCCTATATAAAGCTAGGAAAAACGGACAGTTCCAAAACACACCTCAGACAGTTTTTATATTAGAAGAAGCTGACCTATTCATTCCTCATACCCCTATAGGTTCAAAGGAAGAAAAAGTATCCATAGAAAAAACTAAACAAATGGCAACTATGCTTGCAAGAAGAGGAAGAAAATACGGTCTTGGACTTGCGATAGCAACTCAGAGAGTAACTTATCTTGATACAAGCATTACTGCACAACTGGCTACATATTTTGTAAGCAAACTTCCTAAGAAAACAGATAGAGAAAGAGTTGCTGAGGCTTTTGGAATTGAACCTTCTGTCCTTGACCAGACGATCTCATACTTTCCAGGCGAATGGATGGTTTTAACGCACGTTGATGCCCTTCATAGAAAAGCCGTTCCTGTTCCTATAAAGTTTGAAAATGCAAATGAGAGACTCGAGAAAACAATAACTAGAATTGAGTACGCGAAGTTGAAAAAGTTAATTGAAGAATTGAAAGAGGGAAGTAATTCTCTTAAACATGATGATGAAAATGGAGAAATATTCGTTTCTCTGCCTACAAATGAAGATTTAACACCTGTTTTCGTGGAGGACTAGGATGAAAAGGAAGTACAGAATTATCTCCCCTCTTAGAAAGAGAAATATGAGAGTTTCTTCCGAAAATCTTAACAGGGAAGGAAGTACTGAAATGGAAGTTAGAGAAGAGAATAATCAAAAGTTGAAGATTAATAAAGAAAACATTTCAGATATAAAAAATGGAGATACAGTTAACATTAAGGAAAAAGTTAGGAAAATCGCTTGTGAATATGTTAGAGAAAAAAAGAGAGCAAAATTAGAGGAAATTAAAGATTACATAAAAAAAGAACTAGGGCAGGACTATAACTGGATAGATGAAGAAATTAAACAAGCATGTGTCAACTATTGTGATCGTGCCGAAAATACAAACTCAAAAAAAGCTAAAAATTGTCTATTTGCAATTAACAATAAAAAAATTACAGACGATACGTACCTTGAACTTTACAATCCTTCTGTACACGGTCATTGGGAAGTGGAAGAATCATCAGGTAAACCCTATCTAAAAGATCTTCCAGATATAGAGAAGTACTTAAGATGGCTTCAAGAGATTTATGAAAGTGACTGGAGAAGTGAAAAAGATAATTTACTTCAAAATCTAAACAATTTAAAAGAATACATAGAAAATTCTATAGAGAATGCAAACTTTGAAAAAGATACCTATAGAAGCTTATGCAATCATATTTCATATTTCTACTGTCAAATCAGCAGAAATATACCCAAACTGTTTAGTGAAGAAAAACTTGAAGGCATCATTTCTATAGTAAA
>JBDOLX010000114.1 GCA_039832905.1 Desulfurobacteriaceae bacterium
CGTCTCAGAACCCCCAATCCGTTAGCGAGAGAACGTCTCTTTTTCCAGTCTTAGAACTGTATTCCTGACTGATAGCAACAACAGTCAATCTGAAAGCAGAACAGAAAATTATAAGCCAAAACTTCTGCCGGTAGAAGTAATACTGATTGGCAGGAATGCTGATTGGCAGGCTGGACTGGTTTGCAATTGAATTCTAAAAGTGTAAAGTAGAAATCAGAAATCAAAAGTTGAAACTCAGTAGTAAGTAGTAAGTGCTTAGTAGTCAGTAGTGAGTAGTTACTACTTCCTTCTTAGTAGTAAGTAGTAAGTTCTTAGTAGTAAGTAGTAAGTTCTTAGTAGTGAGTAGTGAGAACTGAGTAGTAAGTAGTCAATTCTGAATTTAAATTTAGAAACTACAAAGCCCTATATTATTAAAAGCAATATTACTTTTAATAGGAAAGTGCACAATATGTAATGTGCACATATACAGGATTATGTGCACATAATGTGCACATATATAGAACCAACCAGCTCGGTTCTGACCAGTCTGCCAATTCTGGTAATTCTGATTTTTGAAAAGCGAAATGCACAAGTGCAAAGTGTAAAGTGTAAATGCAAAGAGCAAAATGCAAATTGACATTCTGAATTTAAATTAAGAATTTAAGTTTCTAATTTCCCGTCTCTTCAAATAGCTGTATAAAGTTGTGTAAGGGACTTCAAGAATCTTAGCAATAGATGCTACTGATACACCTTTTTTCTAAACTCTTCTATATTGGTCCTTGTATTTGTCTAGTCCAGAAGAATAGCTACCTTTAGGACGTCCAAGGGGTTTACCTTTTGCTTTTCTTCTCCTTAAAGCTTCTTTTGTTCTTTGACTAATTAATTTCCTTTCTATTTCTGCAGTTATAGAAAAAGCCATAGCAAAGACTTTGGATTGCAAATCATCTTTTAAGACTTGCTTGTTCTTTACAACGTGAAGTTCCACACATTTTCTTAACAGAATGGAAAGGATTTCCATAATCTCCAGCATAGATCTACCGAGTCTGGAGAGTTCGGTAATAATCAAAACATTTCCTTTCGAAAGCATTAAGAATAAGATCTCCTACCTTTCTAACCTTTCAACTTTTCCTACCACTTATAGTTTCTTCTATAATCTCAATATTTCCTAGCTTTTTCTCATTAGCATATCTAAGAATTTCAAATCTTTGGTTTTCAGTCTCTTGTCTATCTGTAGAAACTCTTATGTAAGCACAGACATTCTCAGAAAACCTTACATGTATTCTAAATTCAAAGTACTTTACCTGTCTTAACGAGAGTTTATACTAAATAAAGATAACTCATCAAAGGGAGGGATAAATGAAATTAACTACAAAAAAATTAAAGAAAATATTCGACAAATGTTTCTCTGAAATCGGTAGAGAAAAGAATAAAGATGTTCAATGGTATTTAAAGAAACGTCCTAAACGCATCACAAAACAAAGTTTTTTTGAACAAGCCGTATGGGCAATATGGGTAGCAGGAAAAACTCGTCGCAGTGCAGAAACATTCCTTAGTCGTGCAGAAGAAAAAGGATTTGTTTGGGACTTCACCACTATTGCCTCTTGGAACAAAGCACGTTTAACTAAATTCATGGAAAAATTACATGGACGTCCCGTTCCTAAGGGTGCTCGCAAAAGATGGGAAGCGATCTACCAAATTGCTAAGCTTCTCAATAATTATTCAAATGAAGCGGAATTCCGCAAAGAATTCTTTAACGGAAAAATTAAAAGTGCCGAACTAGATAAAAACGATGTCAAAAATTTAGTCAAACTAGGTCTTCCATTTATAAGAAAAGCAAATGCCAGTTTTATTCTCAGAAATATGGGAGGCGAATTTATCAAGCATGATCGATGGGTAGAAGCATTTTTACGGCATTACAATTTATCTTTAGATGATTTAGAAAAAATGCTTCAGACTTTAAATATTCCATTAGGTCTCTTTGACATTGTTATATGGGCTTACTGTGAAAAATTTATAGGCGATACTAAAAAACTTAATGAACACTTTAAGCAAGCTTTTGGATAAAAAGATTACTTATAGCATTCATAGGAAGTTATAAAGATCCAATTTTTGGTTTAGTTCAAGGAGGGACTATGATAACCAAAAAAGACAAACTTTCTTATATTGAGGGTCAAATTAAAATGCAAGTATCTGACCTAGAGAAAGCATTTGAAATCATTAAGAAATATAAGGTTGATGTGAAAATTTCCATAAAAGAAAAAACTATCGAAATAGAATTAGGTTCCTTATCATCTACCCTCACAGTTAAAGATTTAATCTCAATGCTTCAAGAACTAGAACCTCTCTGCGTACCTTTAGAACGACCAATAGTCGATATTTTTTAAAATAGAAAATCAAGCTTAAAATAGAGGCACTATCAGTGATCAAATGGAAAAACGAAAAAAGAAAACCCACCTACATAGAAGGCTGGCTTAGAATACAGATATCTGATGTAGAAAAAGCATTAAGAACTATAGAAAAATATAACCTTAAAGCTTACATCCACACTAAAAAGGGAAATACTTGCGAAATTGACCTAAACTCTACTTCCTTCTCAATTAAAGAATTAATTTCAATGCTTCAAGAACTTAGTTCTATTTGCATACCTTTAGACTCAATAGCTAACATATTAAAAGAATTAGAAGAAGATGATGATAAACCCGAAAATAACAGCTGGCTAACCTAATCTATGAAACTTCAGAATTCCAAAAATAAATTTTGGAATAATCCATTGTTTGAAAGCACGCACTTCCTTTTCTGAAGAGAAGAACTTTTTGTAACTGGAAGTTTTGCGATAATTCCTTGAAAAGATGGTCGTAGGTTTTCCGTATGATAAAAGAAATAAAACAGACAATAGAATTTTACAATCAGTATGCAGAGAAACTGATAGAAAAATACGAAAAAGCAGAACCTAAGAAACTTCAAACTTTCATATTGAAATCGCTTCCTGGTAGAGAATCTAAAATTTTAGAAATAGGATTTGGATCAGGACGAGAACTAAAGTTTTTAATGGAGAATGGTTATCAAGTTTGGGGAGTAGATGGTGCAATAGAGTTTGTTAAGTTGGCAAAAAAGAGATTTCCTGAGATATCTAATCGTTTTTTCCACGCTTGTCTTCCAGATTTAAATCTTCCTTCTAACTATCTCAAGTTTTTTGATGTAATTATTTCTATCGCGGTTTTAATGCATATTCCAAAAAGGTTTTATAGACAAATTGCTAAGAACTTGGCTAAGTATCTAAAAGATGATGGTGTAGTAATTTTGAGTTATAGCTTAACTCCTCGAGAAGAAAGAGAAAGATTTTTTGAAAGGATGGATCCGAAAGATGTTTTGGAAGCCTTTTTAGCTGAAGGTTTTAGAAAAGAAGATGAACTAAAAACATCGGATGCTTTCTTAGAAAGAAGGGATATCCTGTGGATTACAGAGGTATATAGACTTGAAAGAAAAGATTGACATTGAGTATCTGATAAAGGTTAACAAAGTCATAGAACGGGAAAGGAAAAGCAGTACTTATAAGCTTGCCCTTATGTAGATGTAAAATCTTCAACAGACCTATAGATGTTCATTTAATAGGTGATCTTGCTTGGTTTTGAACTTCTGGGACCGAATAACTTTCTTTAATCCTGTTTTTCTTGAGTGCGTGTTTTCAAACAAGCAAGGGCTTCTTTCACAAGGAGGGATTTCACTGTTTGTGATTTTTGATTGTTTTTGAGAACGGTAATAGAAATTAAAAAAGATATATTTGAATGTATTCTATATGTAAATAGCATATAAATAGTGTATGCTTTATGTATACTTTCTACACTTAAGATAGATACTCAGTTTATTATGGAGAAACTTTGTTTATAGTTCCTAAAGAGAGAATAAGAATCTTAGGAAAATCTATAAAAGAAACTTCAGAAAGGATTTCTAGCTGGATATTTGGAAAATAGAAAGAAAAAAAAGAACTTAGGAAAGAGAAATCCTCTCCAGAATGGTTCAGTTTATCTTGTTTGTGGAAAATCTATAGTATTCCTTCTCGTTTAAGAAGCATTCTAACAAGAGTAGAGGCTGAAACTCCGTGTTCCTCAGCATACTGGTTAACTTTTTCTTTTTCTTCTCTTGAAAGATATACAGCGAGATATGTTTCACTTCTTTTTCTTTTGCCTTTTTTAGAAGTGACATTCTTTTTTAAATCTGCTTCTTGAAGAAACTCATCCATTCTCTTGAAGCCCATGGTTACATCTCCTGTATGTTTATTATGTATTTATACTGTATGCAAAATATATGTATTTTACATGTCACTTACAATTAGACTATCTATTTCTTTAATAAGCGTTTTTATTTCACGACACGCTTTAGAATTGGGGTTATACTCACAAACTGAAAGACCGTTTTGATAGGATCTTTTGTAATCTACGCGACGAAAAATTTTAGAGTTAAAGATTTTGAAAGTAGGAGAGGATTCTACAAACTTTTTTAACTCTATAATTTCCGAAAGGCTTCTTGCATCTGCATTGTTTATTAAAACATACACGTTTAAGTTAGGATTATACTTTCTTGCTTTTTCTACCACTTTCTCAAATTTTTGTAGACCAAAAATTTCTATCTGACTAGGAGATACAGGAGTAATAACCATATCTGAAACAACTAGAGCAAATCTGTTAAGGTCATTATCGTAACCACCACTATCTATAAGAAGCTTCTCATTCTTCCTTTCCTGCAAAATCGTTTTTATATCCTCAAGAGTTTCAGGAGTAAATACTTGTAATAATTTTCCTTGTTCCCTTTCCCGAATTTTTGAGAAAAGATAACAAGAGTGCTGACTGTCCAGGTCTATAATCGGAACCTGCATTTCTACAGCGAGGTTGACTGCTATTGTTGACTTACCTACTCCTCCCTTTTGATGGGCTACGGTAATTATCATGGATAACTCCTGAATTTAAAATTTAGTCATTGCACTTACAAGTATACCACATATAATAAGCATGTTGTATAGATACTTTTTATATGTGAAATACATATATAAAACATATAAGTTTCGAACAACTATTTTCTTTCTCCTTAAAACAACGGTAAATGGGAATCGAAACTTTTGCCGGCAGAAGTTTTGTTGATTGGCAAATTGAAATAGTCTGTTTTAAAGGTGAGAATAGGAATGAAAGATAAAGTAGAAAGGGAAAAATTGAGGCTTGATAGTTGATGTTTGAGGACTGGTAGTTGATGTTTGAAGGTTGAGAATTGGAGGTTGAATAGGGAATTAAACTGTAAAGTTTCCGTAGAAGGAATTTGTTTGAAGGCATACATTAGCAGAATCTTAACCATAAGTTGAGGGGAGTTATGGCTTTAAAGGATTTAGAGTTACCTTTTTGTATGAATACCTCAGAGAATGATTTAGTAAAGGAATTCTTTATTCCCTTATTAAAAAACTCTATCGAATATAAGAGGGGAGTGGGTTTTTTCTCTTCTGGATGGTTTAAAGTGGTGTCAGAGGGAATAATCAATCTTGTTCTAAATGGTGGAAGAATTAGACTTATAACAAGTCCTATTCTTTCAAAAGAAGACTATGAAGCCTTAATAAAGGGAACACAAGCAGCACGGGATAGAAAGCTTTATGAAGCTATTTTGTTTTCCATAAAAGATTTAAAAGAATCTCTTGAAGAAGATACTTTATCAGCTATTGCTTGGATGATTGCAGACGGAATAATGGAGATAAAGTTGGCAGTTCCAAGAAATAATTTAACAGGAGATTTTCATGATAAATTCGGTATTTTCATCGACAGCGAAGGAAACAAAGTAGCTTTTTCCGGTTCACCAAATGAAAGTATACAAGGTATGCATAATTACGAATCTATAAAAATTTTCCCTTCATGGAGAGATCTTACATCAAAAGAAATTGCTGAAGCTGAGGATTGTAGATTTGAATTACTATGGAACGATAAAGATCCAAATTTAAAAGTTTTTTCAATCCCAGAGGCAGCAAGAAAGGAGATTCTTAAGTTAAGGACAAAAAAAAGACCTTACAAAAAAGAAGTAATCTTAAGTGCATTTAAAGAAAATAACTTACCTGTTCTAAGAAATTATCAAAAAGAAGCGGTTAGTAAGTGGGTTAGTAATAACTTTCAAGGCATATTTGAGATGGCAACAGGAACGGGAAAAACTTTTACTTCCTTGTTTGCAATAAATGAATTTATTAAACATTCAAAGCGAAACTTAATAGTAATTATAGTTCCTTTTGTTCACTTAATAGATCAGTGGGAGAAAAACGTTAAGTTACTGTTTAAAGATCCTATTAAATGCTGCGGTTCGAAAAACAAATGGTTATCAGTGTTGAGAGACAAAATTTTGATACAAAATAAGGGGGATATAGAAAACTTAGTCGTTATTTCTACCATACAAACAGCTATTAAAGATTACTTTCTTGAGGTTATTCGTAAAGCTTCTGGTAATAGTCTAATCGTTATTGATGAAGTTCACTATGCTGGTGCACCTGAATTTTCAAAAATACTTGATCCATTCTTTAAAGCTCGTATCGGCTTGTCTGCTACTCCGGTTAGAATGTGGGATGAAATTGGAACTGAGAAATTGGAGGAAT
The DNA here is from genome assembly GCA_039832905.1 of Desulfurobacteriaceae bacterium. Classification (NCBI taxonomy): domain Bacteria; kingdom Pseudomonadati; phylum Aquificota; class Aquificia; order Desulfurobacteriales; family Desulfurobacteriaceae; species Desulfurobacteriaceae bacterium. The sequence goes on from JBDOLX010000114.1 coordinate 6,593, forward strand.
ATTTTGGTGGTGTTGTTTATCGCTTTCCTTTAGGAAGGGCTATTCAGGAAGGTTTTCTAACTCCTTACGAGTATCATCCTATTTTAGTTGAACTTACAGAGGAAGAGTTTGAAGAATATCAACTGTATTCAGAAAAAATAGCCAAGTTGCTTGCCCGCGAAAGTTTATCTGAAGAAGAAAAGAGTAAGAGGTTAGAACATATTCTCATTAGTAGAGCTAATCTTTTAAATAGGGCAAAAAATAAGTTAAAGGCTTTAGAGAAATTAATAGTTCAGAATAGACTCATTAAATACAGTATTTTTTATTGTGATCCTTTACAAATTGAAGAAGTTTCTAGTATACTTAGAAAATATAATATAGTTATTTCTAAATTTACAGCTAAAGAAACAAAAGAACAGCTAAAGAAACAAAAGAAGAAAGAAAGCTAATCTTAAGTAAATTTGAGGCAGGAGAAATAGAAGCTTTGGTTGCAATGAAGTGTTTAGATGAGGGAGTGGATGTTCCTGCTACACAATATGCATATTTCCTGTCTAGTAGCACGAACTCACGACAGTTTATTCAACGAAGGGGAAGAATCTTACGCAAATTTAAGGGAAAAGAAAAAGCAGTAATATTTGATTTTATCACCGTTCCTCCTAAAGACCGCGAAATTTCACCAGTTACCCGTAAAATCTTATCTAGAGAGTTCAAGAGATTTAGAGAATTTGCTTCATATGCAGTTAATAAGTATAGGGCTAAAAAGGAAATACTTGATGTTGCAAAGAGATATCACCTTTTAGATGAGGTTTAAAATGAACTTTGAAAGAATAAAAAAAGAAATAGAGACAAAAGATTTAATTGTGATAAAGGCTTTGCTTGAAATTTTAGAGGTTGAAGAAAAAAAGATAGGGCTACAGAGACCCAAAGGAATAAAAGACGATATAAGAAAAATTTTTGATCGCTGGGGAAAGGAATATGATCCTGAAGAAAGTTAAGGTTAAGAACTTCAGACAATATTATGGTGAACAAGAACTAGAGTTCTCTACGGATCCAGAAAAGAATATTACCTTAATCTATGGAAAAAATGGTGCAGGAAAAACTTCTCTTTTTATGGGTATAAACTAGGTTCTCTATGGTTCGTCAGAGGTAAAAATAGAAGGTAAAAAAGTTAATAAGAAGGCAATAGATGAAGCAAAAGAAAAGGGTGAAGAGTTTGTAGAATCAGAAGTTGTTCTTACTTTTTCTCATGAAGGGATTGATTATCAAATAAAGCGAAAAGTGGTGTACGATGTAAAAGAGGATATTGAACATCCGGAAGAAGTGCAGATGGAGAAGATTTTTCCAAAAGTTGATGAAATATCAAATTCGTTGATAGCCTTAAATCCTATATTACCCCCAAATGTTCGAAGTTACTTTTTCTTTGACGGGGAAAAGATAGATGAATTTTCTAAACCTGATCACGACAAGGAAGTAAAGGAAGCTGTATACAAGGTTCTTGGTATTACTTTGATAGAACGGGCGATATCTCATGTAAGAGATATTTTAAGAGAATATAACAAGGAACTGGCAAAAAAATCCTCGGGTAGATTGAGGGAGTTAAGAGAAAAATACAATGATGTTTTACAAGAAAAAGAAAATTTAGAAAACGAATTGAAGGAAGCAAAAGAAGAAAGGGAAGCACTGGAAGCTAACATAAGGGAGGTGAAGAGTAGGCTTAGGGAAATAGAAGAAATCCAACACTTGATAGAAAGGAGAGATGCTTTAGAAAGTAAATTAACAAGTATGGAGTTGGAACTTTCCAAAATCTATTCAAAACTTAGGAAAGTAATCAATAAAAGTTTCCTTTTAATAGGTAGTATTTCTATAGAAGAGGCTTATGAAATACTAAGTAAGGAAATAAAAAATTCTGCTGATATTCCTAAGAAGTTTTTATCAAAGTTAATAGAGAAAATCTTAGAAGAAAAGGAATGTATATGTGGTTCAGCATTAACTCCGGAAATGAGAAGAAAACTTATAATGAAAAAAGCGGAAATTGCCCAAATGGCGAAAAGTGATAAGACAGAAGAAATAGTAAGTTCCATTATTGCAGAAATTTCAGGATTGAAGAGTAAAAAGGAAACTATACATAGTGAATTAATTTCTCTTTTTAGTGAGAAAATGAGATTAATGGATAAGATTCAGAAAACCTATGAGGCTTTAGATGAAGTGGATCAGCAGTTAAGTAAAAATGAGTTGGAAGATGTAAGAAAACTTCAAGGTTTACTTGAAGAATATACAAAAGATTTGGGAAGATATACTCAAAAGATAGAAAGCATAGAGGAAAAAATAAAGGAAAAAAATGAAGAAATATTGTTCCTACAGAAGGAGATTAGTAAGGAAGAAAAGAAAGAGAGAGAAACTAATGAATTAACTAGGAAGAAGAATCTAGCGCAGGCAGTTTTACATCAACTGGAGACTCTCTATGAAAAGTTGTCTTTCAACTTAAGAAAAGAGATAGAAAGTGAAGCTACAAAGATATTTAAGAAGTTGATTAGGAAAAAGGAATTCTTTAAACGTATAGAACTTTCTGAAGACTATCTCCTTAAGCTTATAGATGCCTTTGAAGATAGAGAATCTAAAAGAGAACTTTCTGCTGGAGAAAGACAAGTATTAAGTTTAGCTTTCATATTAGCATTGGCAAAAGTATCAAAGAAAGAAGCTCCTGTAGTTATGGATACTCCTTTTGGTAGATTGGATCCAGAGCATAGAAGTAATATTCTTCAAGAGATTCCCTATTTAACACGTCAGCTTGTTCTTTTTGTAACTCCTTCAGAAATGACAGAGTCTCTTAAATTGCTTATACAAGATAAAGTAGGAAAGGAGTATGAACTTGATTTTAATGAACAGGAAAAATATACAAAAATTGTTCCTTTAGAGAGGTAGATTTATGATTTTGGAAATTTCTTTAAGGGACAAAATTTATATAGATGAAGACACACATGATATATACAAGAGGCTTAAGGAGGATTTAAAACTCTTTGATACTATGAAAGAACTATTCTTAGTAGCGGCAGCTGTAGGATATTATAACAATAAAAGAGTACCTTTAAAAAGGAGAAAAGATATTTTCTCTAAAAGTATTTTCGATAAGGAAACTGATATTCCATTTATTTATGTATTAGCATTAGCGGGAGAAAAAAGTAAAGAAGTTTTTCAAAAAGATGTTTTAAGTGTAGTTGAAGAATATGCTAACGGTGGAATTAGAATTTTGGCTGAAAAATTTGAAAATGTGAGAAAAATGGAAGAAGCTATAGACGAATTTAGTGCTTATTTAGTGGAGAAGTTTGGGTAGATATTTGTTCGGAGGAGCGGAAGTGGGAGTAGAATATAAAAAGTATGAGTTAGAGAAATTCTTTGATCTTATAGATAGTGGAAAGATAGTTCTTCCAGAATTTCAAAGAGGATATGTATGGTCAATAGGAAAACAAAAAAGATTTCTTGCTAGTATTTTAGTAGGATTGCCAGTTGGAAGTACTCTTCATATTGAAGGTTCAGCTGGTGACTTTGTTGCAAGAGCTATTTGTGAACGACGAGAAGTGAACCCGAAAGAAGAATGTGAATATCTTTTAGATGGTCAGCAGAGGATTTCTACTCTTTATAATATTTTTCAAGATATTTATGAAAAAGAAGAAACAAGGGATTGGAAAAAAGTCTTAAATTCTCTCTTTGATAAGCTTAGATATAGATGGTTTATTAAATTATCAAAGGAAGATGATATCTTTGGACTTAAAACATTAAAATTTGATCCAAGTAAGCTTCTTACTCTTGAACCTAGAAGAGTGGAAGAGTATATAGAGGTGAAGAAAATAGAAGATATAAAGGAAGAAAAAATACAGAAAAAAAATGCTTGGTACCATCCTGCATTTATTCCTATAAAAGATGGACGAAAACTTACAGGTCGGTTATCTGAATTGGAAAAGGCAAGATTGGCTGCAGAGGAATATTTAGTACCTTTGTTTGAAATTAGAAAGAAAGAGTTAGGATTGCATAGGCAAGTTCTTAAGCAAATTGCTAAAAGAAGAGTAGAAGAATTACAAGCAGAAGTAGCTGATGGAAAACTTAAGTTGAGAGATATATTGTCAGATATTCATCCAGATATAGATAACTTGGACGAAAGAACTATTAATGAAGTATGGACAGAGTTGCAAATTAGTTGGGTAGAGGATGTTTCAAGATATCTAGAAGGATTACTAAAAAGAGAAATTCCTGTTGTACTTTTACACAAAAATGAAATAGGTAGAGCTGCTGTTATTTTTGAGGAATTTAATACTGGAGGAACTAAGTTAGAAGATTTCGATTTGTTTGTTGCTAAAGCAGCTAGAGTAGATTCAGAGAGGTCACTTGTAAGAAGGATAATGAATGTTCTAGATAGATCTTTTGATACTACTCATTTAGAAAATGAGGCTATAAATTGGAAAGCAAATTTATTTACTCCAACAAAAGAGTTAAGTAAGAAATTTAAAAAGATATTTTTGAATTCCTTATCGTTAATAGTATTTTCTCTGGAAAAAGGAGAAGAGCTTTCGAAAGAAATGACTCTTAGTGGTAAGATTCTTTCTTTACAACCTGAAGATGTAGTTAAATATACTGAGAGAGTAACAGAAGCTATTGTGAAAGCTTTTGCGTTTCTACAGTTGAAGTGTGGGCATGTTAATGAAAAATCTATTAGTTATGAATATATGATTTTACCAATAGTGTATGTGTTCTATTGTAAAGATGACATATGGTACGATAATAGCATTCTGAATAAGATAGGTGCTTGGTTTTGGGGATCTTTGTTTGCTGGTATGTATAAAGAAAGACAGGATGATCAGTTAATTAAAGATATAAAAATGCTTAAAGCTTGGTTAGTAGATGGAGAAGAAGATTCAGAAGAATTTAGGCGTTGGAAAACTGTTGTAACAGATAAAATATTTAATAGGGAAGGTTATTCAGACTGGGAGACACTGTTAAATAAAAATCCGGAAACAGAAGCACCTAAAGCTATTAAGAAAGCTATACTGAACTATATTCTTAGTAAGAAACCTGTAGATTTTTTACCGGATCAAGAGATTAATCTTACTGCGTATAAGTGTGCTAATGGTAATTTTAAGTTGGAAGAGCATCACATTATACCACTAGCAAGTGCAACTAAAATAGGAGAGTCTACAAAGAAGATAAGAAAAGAGAAAAAGCATATTTTGAATAGTCCCCTCAATCTTACATATATCTCTGATTCAGCAAATTTAAGAATCAGAGATAAAAGAATAGATGAGTACTTTAACGAGTTGGGACACTTTAAAATAGGTACCCACATTTTTCCAACGGATATAAGGAAGCCTCAGAATGACGAAGAAAGAAAAGAAATTCTTAAGAAACGTTTGGAACTTTTGAAACAGAGTGTGACCTCTGAAATCAATATGTTACTAAATTCCTAAAGTCTTCAAGCTTTTTAACCCTATTATAGAGGAGATCTGCTCCTCTATTTATATGTGCTCTGAAAAGCTCAAGTAGAAGTTTTTCATTTTGCAAATCAAAGCCATCTTTGTAAGCCCTTTGCTTAAAAAGACAAATCAAGATAGTGTCTAAATCACCAAGTAAAACATGCCTCATTAACTCTTGACCATCTTGTTTATACCAATTCGGATCTGGTAATGTGGGGTCTTTCAAAGATAGAACCAAACCAAATCTACAGAGAATATTAGGAGTAAGACCTGTTCTTCCTTTTAGTATAGAAAGTTTTTGGCTAACTTTCTTGTCTAGGATAATCCTGTTAAATTTCATTTTCTCTCTCCTAAAGCTACTAATTCCAGAAGTATCCTTTTTGCACTTTTGTACACATACAATCTTCGTCGTAGACCAATAGATAAGAGTGTGATATATGTTTCTTCAATATGTTGAAAAGTTCTTTGTCCACTTCTACATTAGTAGACAAAATAATCACTTGATGGCTAATTTGTGGGAAATAATTATTAGCAAGATTTTCTCTGTGTTCGTTATCCAATCTACCTAAAGGAGTGTCTATAATCACTGGTAACTTTTTACCCGAGGTTTTTGCAAGTCCCCATAAAAACGATATTGCAAATATTTGTCTTTCTCCTGAAGAGAGTCTATCAATAGGAATTTTTCTATTATTCAAGTCAAAAAGAGTAATTTCAAAAGTTTCAGGGTCTATATGAAGATCTCTTATAAAATTCTCTTTTCTTTTAAGCTTATAAAGGGCATCTAGTATTTCTTTTTCCAAGATTTTTACCTTTCTTTTTATAAATTCGCTTCTGAACCTGTTAAGAACCTTCTGTGACTTTTCTATTAGGGAAATAACTCTTTTCTTCTTTGTCTTTTGTTTAATGAAGTTTTCTAATTTTTCTATCTCCTTTTCTATCTTTCTCTTCTCTCTTTCTAACTTATTGACTTCTTCTTCTAACTGTTTCTTTTTAATTTCTGCTTCTATCTTTTCTTGGTCTAGCTTAGATATTTTTTCTAAATAGGGTCTGATAACCTCTTCGTCTGGAACATTTTGTAAACTGCTCTCGACTTCTAGTAACTCTTCTTCTAAGGTTTCTAATTTACGAAATAGTTCTTTAGCTTTATGTAAAGTGTTGGTTTTTAGGTTCTGTACTGCTATTTCTAGTAGTCTGTTTTCTCTTTCCGAAAGATCGTGAATGATGTCTATTTTAATTTCTTTTTTTACAAAGAATAGTCTTTTTATATTTTCTAGCGTATCTTTATCTAAAGGAATGGATTTCAAAATACTTTCAAGTTCTTTGTACTTATTTTTTAGTATCTCTTCCTCAAACTTTATTTTTTTTATCTCTTTTTCCATTTCTAGCTGGGCTAGAAGTTCTTCTAATAGATTTATACCTAGTGCAAGAGGTAAATCTTTGGAAGAAATTTCTCGTATCTCATTCTTAACTTCTTCTATTTCGTTTTCCAGGAATTCTTTTTTGGATAGGTTTCTTTCATAATTTCTAAATAACTCTCCACCTTTTTCAATAAACTTTCTTTCTGCTTTCTTTAGTTCTTTTTCTAAATTGATTCTCTTTATTTCTAAACTAGCAATTTCCTGTTTTTTCTTTCCTAACTCTTCTTCTATTAGTTCTCTTTCTTCTTCCAGTTTGTTGAGTTCCTTTTGAATTTCTTCAGAGAAATCCTCTTGATGAAGATATCTTTTTCTTAATATTTCTAAACTATAGTTTAGAGTATCTACTACTGTAACTCCTAAAAGAGACTTGACGTCATTCACAAACTCTACTTCTGAAAAGTCTTCTGCAAGTTTTTCTATTTTCTCTCCATCAAAGAAGAAAAAGTTAACCAAACTTGGAGGAATAATATCAGAAATAAATTCTTGCCATTGGTTTTTAGGAATTTCCTTATAAACTTCATTGTTTTTGTAAAGAAGAAATTCTTCTTTAAAACTTTTATTAAGATCCCATTTCCTAATTACTTTGTAAGTATCTTGAGATTCTAAGGAAAAATAAACAAACTCAAGTGATATTTGGGCAAGGTTCTCTCCTTTATGTATAAGTTTTCGAATAAACTCTTCATATTGTTTCTTTGTGTATCCGTAAATATTGTTACCGTATAAACATAACTTCACAGACTCAAGTAATGTAGTCTTTCCTGTTCCGTTTTTTCCACCAAACAAAATAATGTTTTTTCCTTTTCTTGGCTTTAAATCAAAAACATTTCTTCCTTTGTAAAGACCTATATTTTCTAAGGTTAAAGAAGTTAAAATCATTCTTTGTTAACCTCTCTTAAGATTTCTTCTTCTGTTCTCCATTCTTCGTTAAGAATTTTTTCAAGTTTCTTGATAAGGGAGGTTTTTCTTGAGGAAAAAGCATTATACTGGCAAGTGTTAAGTAACTTGATTATTAGTCTTGGGTCTACATTTTCTTCTGTTGCCAATGACTCTATTAATTTCCTATCTTCCGCTGAAAAGACTCCAATATCTTCCTTTGGAATTTCTAACTCTTTTTCATAAACTTCTTTATAGATTTTTGCGACGCTATCTTCCCAATCACCTTCTTCCAGTTTCCAAATTCTTCTAATTTCTAAAAGTTCTTCAAGAGATATTAATTTAATTTCTTCTTCATAGGGATTATTCTCATTTATCTTCTTCTCAGTTTCTAAAAGTTCTTTTAGGAAAATTTTTCTATATTCAAACTTGTAAGGTCCTCTCCCTAATTTCTTAGTTCCATTTCCATAGCTATTTCTTAAAAAGTATATACTTCCATCTCTTCTTTTGTAATCACGATAGATATGCTTATTTTCTGGATCTTGAGTTTTAACAAGCAATTCCCTAAATTCTTGAAGAGGGCGCAGCCAATTTTCCCCACTTTCTATAAGAGAACTAAGAGATTTTTCATTCTTAACAACAGTACAGACCCAACAACCGAATCTACTGTTACCTCCTGTCTGTTCATCAGCTGCAACTAAATTTCCAACTATAATAGGTGGTTCTCCCGCATTTGCTTGTTTATACATTTCAAATAACTCTTGATTGTTTCCTCCCCATGGAGACTCAAAATTAAGTAAATAATTCCAAACATCTTCAACTGTCCAGTCTTCTATAGGCGTGTAAACTAGAGCTCCAGGAAGAGTTGAATGTCTAGATAATCTACTATTTTCTATTTTGTGTTCATTTATCGTTTTCTCTCTATTGAGGCTTTCTGCCTTTCTAACTCCTAAAACTACAATAACTTCTCCATATTTACTTACTGTTTCAATTACAAATCTATTTGAAGGTTCTATCTTTAGTCTATCTGTGCACCATCTAAATTCTTTAGTGGGGGCAGGGTAACCTCTTCCAATCAAATTAACCCAAAAAGTATCTGAAATTCGGGGACATACTTTTACAGCTTGAATAGGTAATCCTTTTTCTTTAGCTGCTTTATTAATAAGGGTAAGATTTTTATCTACGTAGTTTATGACTTTAGGGATTTCTATTAGTGTATCGGAAGAGAGTACGTATATAGGCTTTCTTAACTTATTTCTCGGCATTCTTTCTAAAGCTTCCCAAACCAATTGTAATGTTGCTGTAGAATCTTTTCCTCCGCTGTACCCTATTATCCACGGATAGCTATTTGAGAAATAAATATTCTCGATCTCTTTGTAAAGAGTATCTAAACTTTTTCCACCAAATAGAAAGGATTTTTTAGATTTATGTGACATATTTTTCTCCCAATATCTTCTTTAGAATGAACTCTGCTGTAGCTTTTATGTTTACGTTAGCTTTACTTAATCTACCTTTGTTTAGTGCTATTCCTTCCCACTCAGGATTATTTCTATGCCAGTCTATATCTTTCAGCCTAGAAAGAATTTCTCGTAGGTTTAATTGCTTTTTGATAATTACGCGACCTACTATAGCGATAGCGTTCAGAAAAAGTCCATGAGAATGGATGTATTCTTGTCTTGCCTTATAAGCAGCTAGTTCGCCTTTTTTTATCTTTTCCCACTCAGGAATGTTCCTACCTACTTCTTCCCAGAATTCAAAAGAAAGTATTCTGTCTTCTTCGCTTATTTCCACTTTGTTGCCTTTCTTATCTAGAAATTCTTTGGTAGCATGATAAATGCTACTTAGTGTAAAAAGTTTATTTGATCTATTTGATATAGAGCTTCTTTCATACTCTACTAAGTCTTTGAAATAGTAAACGTTTTCTGCAAGATATCTAGTTAACTCCGCCATCTGATCTCTATAGTCATATAGGATACTAATGGATGGCGTTGGTTTTACGGAATACCTGTTCAAGTCAGTAAATATTTGCTGACTTCGTTCTAGTCCTAAATCAATAAAAACAACCATTGAAATTGTTTCGTAACCTAGTTCCGGATTTTCTTGAAGGGCTTGTTTTATAGCTTCAATCCTGTGTTGTCCGTCATTTATTATGATTCTTGAGTTTTTATCTATTTTAAGTTTTCCTATTTGATAGTTTTCTTCACTAATGGCTTCAAATTCCACTTTCCCATCAACGGAAATAGTGATTGAAGAAAAAACGTAAGTGTATGGGTTATCCAAAATGTACTTTTTTATTTCTGGAATCCTTCTTTTATTGAGAATTCTCTGAGCCCTTAGTTTAGGTGGAAGTAAAGGAATGTTTATCTCTTTAAATATCTCTGGAATTAGTTTTAATGGACACATTACAGTGTAAAATTCTTTTCCTGCTTGAATTCCTCTAACAGCAGGAAAGGTATAAAAGGAATTTCTCATAAGTACTCCTATACCTTTAATGGAAGTTAACTAAAAAACTTCCATCTAATTATACATGCAAACTTCCAGTGAAGAAACTACCTTCTATGTATACTCAGCACAAGAAAAAGGAAACTATAAAATTAATACATGTATTACATGTGTATTATACATATATTTTATCAGTAAAATACAACTAAACTACATGTTAATCACATGTATAATACATGTACTACACCTGCAAGGTTATTACAAATCTCTTTCAAAACCACTTAAGTGTTCTTCCACTGATAACTTTCATACTTTACTGAAAGATCAACTTAAAGCTTTATCTCACTCAGAATTTAAAAAGCAAACTCATACTTTACGACCGATCCATCCATTCCAGCCGAAATTAAATAATTTCCATCGTTTGAAAAATCGATGGAGTTTACAAAGCCAATATGGGCAGGAAGTTTCAGAACAAGGTCACTATTTTCTAAGTTAAAAACGAGAAGATTTCCTTCAAATGTTCCACACGCTAAGAGGTCGTTACTTAAAAATTTTAAAGTGGAAGGTTCTTTCACTTTTAAGCTAGCTTCTGTGAAACCTGTTTCTGTATCTACGATTTCTATTTCTCCGTTATTTTTACCAACTGCAAGAAGTTTTCCATCGTTAGAAAATGTAAAAGTTGATACTTCTTTTCCAAAGTTTTTTATTAACTTACGATTTGTAATGTTTTCAAGTATAAACTCGGAATTTTCGTAAAAGTAACAGCCCAAGAGAAAGTTATCTCTGAAAGTCATTGCTGAAAGACAAAAGTCACCAATTGGAATCTCAGAGGTTTCCCATGTTTTAGTATTTATCAACACTACAGTACCGAAACATCCTGCTGCAAGGGTTGTTCCGTTAGTTGAAAAAGTTAAAGAACCTACAAATGTTGGACATGGAATTTTTTTGATAACTTCTTCCTTATTGGTATCAACAATAACAACCTTTTTATCTTCGGTACCACAGGCTAAAAGTCCTGTTTTGGAATTAAATGCTGCTGATTCTATAAATCCATCAGTTTCAGCTATCTCCTTAAAGCTTCTATCTTCAAAACTATATCTAAAAATCTTTGTATCCGCCACCAAAGAAAAGGACTCCTTCGAACAAAATACAAACTTTCCAGGTTCAGTAGGATCTATTTTCCAGACGATTTCGTCTTTATCTAAATCCCACAGCTCAATTCCAAGACTTCCTGCTGCAAGGTATTTGCCATCGGGACTGAAAGATATTGAGTAGATCTTTTCAAACTTTCGCATCCCTTTTTTGTAGGGAAGGCTACTTTTTAACTTTTTAATTTCTTCCAGAGTTTCTAAATCAACAAGACTTATTTCTCTAGCTTTTCCAAGGGCAATTACCTTTCCATTAGGACTGAAAACAGCAGATACGGAATTATCAAAAGTTTCTAAAACCTCTCCTGTTTCAATATCTACAAGACACGCTTTCTTCTTCCTTTCTGAGAGTTTTTTATTATCCATTTGGTGAAAAATCATTCCACAAAGGAGAAGCTTTCCATCGTGACTTATATCAAGGGAAAAGAGAGAACATTTTGAATTTTCATGAATACTAAACGATTTAATTTCTTTTCCTGTTTCGGCATTAAATATTCTTATTGTTTTGCCTTCTGCGTACATTATTCTTTTACCGTCAGGGGTAAAAGTTAAATATCCTCCACACTCAATCCCTTGTTCCCATAAGACATCTCTTGTCTCTAAATCCCTAAGCTGGAGATAAATTAAAAACTCAATTCCTTTTTCTTTTCGTATTTCTCTTTTAGTTATAACAGCAAAAGTTTTACCGTTAGGATTCACTTTAACACTTTCTACAAAGTCAAAGTTTTCTGCTATAAAGTCTGTAGATTTACCGCTTTCAATATCGACAAAATCAAGGATTTCATTTGCCCTCAGAACTAATTTACTGTCTATTGTGATGTCGATATCGTAAAGCCAAGCTTTATTACTCAGCGTCCAGAGAAGAGTTCCACTTTCTACATCCCAACATTTCGTAAATGAGTTACAGGTAGAAATCAATTTTTTTCCGTCAGGCGTGAAACTAAGATGTTTGACCCATGAAGGATGACTGGCTGATTGAATAAGTTTTTCAACTTTCATCTCTTTTCTCCCTTAAAAGGTTTGTATCTTAAGCTATTGAAAGCTTAAAAAACTCTTATTTTTCACTATGTTTCCCCTTGGATTTCATAATGTTCATCCCATCTCAGTTCAACATCTTCTTTTAGGTTGTAAAACTGACATACGGACTCAATTAAGTTTTTGTTATTTAGGACTTTTTTAGACGAAAGGATTACAAAGCGTTTTTTCCTCTTATTATAGACTACTCTGCCCCTTGGAATTTCGTCATATTCTAACAGTCTTAGTTGCGGATAACGGAGAATAAATTCATCCCAATACGTAAAGTGATCACAAGACGGCTGAACCGTGTCTCCGTAATCTTCACCATTTTCAACTGGTTCCTTAAAACCGTCAACTTTGTTGTTTACTATCCAGAAGACGCCAATATGAGGCATCTAAAATCCTTTTTTTTAACTCATTCTTATTTCTAAAATCTACAAGCGAAAAACATAAGTATCTTGTAATATCTTATATCTACAAGAAGTTTGAACGCCTCTACTATATATAAATAGTCCTCTCTTACTCCCCTTTGCTCCAATATTTGTTCTAACTCCTTGAAGCTTCTAAACTCATCTCTCAACTTTAACTCATTTTTCAACTTGTTCTTTAACCCTATTATCTTTTTTGCAAAATCTTTAGTACCTTTAATATCTGGATAATTTTCTCCTGTTTTTTTCTCGTATGTTTCCGCCTTATCAAATATAGAACGGTTACCTTCACTTATATTTAGTTTAGACTCTACTAAAAAGATGTTTCCTATATTATTTACCCATTTTTCATAGTCCCAGTCTCTTTCTTTTTCTTCTTCTAAGGAGTAGGGAAGATCATTTTTATAAAAGTCCCTCTCTATTCTTTTAAATGCTTCTTTTAGTAAGTCTTTTTCTTGCGAATTAACGGAAAACAAGTGTTCTCTCTGTAGACCTCTTGGTCTTTTAGATAAGGGCTTTAGTATGTTTTTCTCAAATGATGACTTATCATAGTCAAAATTAATTCTTTCAAATTCAGCTAAAACGTAAAAGTAATCCTCTCTAAAGTCATAAATGGGATATTTATAGAAATCCTTTCTATAACATTTGTTAGATTGAGAACTGATAAATCTATACTTTCCTTCCTTTAGATGATTGGAAAAGTTAAAGAGTCCTCCCCAAGGACGTTTACCAAGTTTCCAAACAAACATTTCTGAAAACTCTAAAATATTGAGTATATAAGCTCTTTCTGTTAAAAACTCTTTCAAACACGAAGATTCATGTTTGAGATACTCTTCAAGGAATTCGGCAGAATCTTTAAATTTTTTCTTCAAGTAATCAATTCTCTTTTCTAATCTCTCCTTGAAGGATACAAGTCCTAACTTTTTCTTCCTTTCTTCTAAGAGAAACTTCTGTTCCTCTTCAACATCAAAAGTTTTGTTAAACTTAAGTTCCGAGTTAAGATTCAAAGCTATGTAATGTGTAAATCTTGAAGCCCCATAAATGCCCAAGAATTCTCTAACGGAATAAGAAAGTTCATTACTCAGAATATCAATGCCTGATTTCTCTACATTGGTAATACTTTCTTTTAATGTTGAGTAATACTGCTTAATTTCCTTTAAACTTTCATACAAAACACTAAATAGTTTCTTAGCTTCACTTTTTAGATCGTAATTTATAAGATCCCTAAAGGCTTTATTTATTGCTTGATATATAGTATCTTCCCCTGATTCATACCATATATCTATTGAGTACTTAATACTTCCATCCAGAGAAGAACTTTCCTTCTCTTTCTTAATTACATCTATCACATATCTATAGAAACTTTTTCCACTTACTGCATTAGATCTATATAAAAGGAGATTTAAGAGATGCATTGTAGTGGCTTCTGCTTCTTTTGCACTTTTGAAAACCATGAATCTTTCTGAAGTTAAGGACTCTAAAAGTTCGTAGATGTCTGCAAAAAGTTCATTAATATCGTTGTTTTTTTCATTTCTTACTTCTTCCCCAAATAATAAGTTAGCATAATAAATCATTAAGCTTTTAAGTTTTTCTAAGGCAGTTAATCTTTTACCTCTATCCGTCTGAGAAACAAAGATGTTTATAAGTTCAGAAAATGCTGTTTCCTCTTCTTTTTTCGTTAGTTCTCTTACATTAATAACTGTTTTGATAACTTTTAGATTCTCAAGGGATTCATACAATCTACTACTACTATGGTTTGCAAGATTTTCAATAAAATAACAAAAAGCTCTCCTCATTAATTCTTGACTGTAAGTTTTAGGACATAGCTTTTCAATGTTTTTAGCATTAGCAAGTTCTTTCAAGAAATCATAGTCTATCGGAGATCCAAGAAAAATTCTTGGTTCAGAATCCTCGACGAACAGTTTTTTCTTTATTTCACTTTCTTTACCCATTCCTTTCAACTTTCGTAGCATAGCAAATAAAAATAACCATAAAGTTGTTAATCTTTGTTGTCCATCTATAATGAGATAAAACTTGGTTCTTTCATTTTCCAAGTTTTTAATCTGCTGGTAAACTTTTTTATTTACAAAATTCTTTAACTCATCTAAAGCAACCTCTGCCAAGAACACAGTACCAAAGATATAGTTTCTTATATCTCTTTCAGATACATTTTTGATATCAAAGAAAAAATCCTCTATCTGTTTTTTTTCCCAAGCATAAGGTCTTTGATAATGTGGTATGAGATACAAAACATTACCTT
Source organism: Desulfurobacteriaceae bacterium (assembly GCA_039832905.1). NCBI lineage: Bacteria > Pseudomonadati > Aquificota > Aquificia > Desulfurobacteriales > Desulfurobacteriaceae > Desulfurobacteriaceae bacterium. The sequence goes on from JBDOLX010000114.1 coordinate 21,620, forward strand.
CCAATAATCGAGGAAACTCTGTTAATTCAACATCAAATATTTTCTCATTTTGCTTTTTAGAATCCATACAGTCCAATTTTTTCACCTCCCCTTTTCACTTCATTCTACCAAACCGCTTTACTTATCCCTGTTGCTATAACGGTTATCTCTACAGAGTCTTCTATTTCTTCCTCTATGTTAACTGCAAAGAAAAAATTTGTGTTGTCTCTCTTTGTCCTTTCTTCTACTAGTCTTACTGCCTCATAAACTTCGTCAAGTGTCAGATCCATTCCACCTTTTATGCTTATCAACACGTAGCTTGCCTTCTCAAGTTGAACATCTTTTAGAAAAGGACTATTTATTGCTTTTCTTGCAGCCACTATGCCTTTGTCTTTCCCAGTTGCTTTACCGCTACCAATAAAAGCATAACCACCATTACGTATCACGGTTCTTACATCAGAAAAATCGATGCTAATAAGTCCAACTTTCGTTATGGGTTCAACTATTCTTTTTATTGCTTGGTAAAAAACATCATCAATCAATAACCTAAAAGCGTCCAATACACTCATATCATTAGAAGCAACATCAAGAAGTTTTTGATTAGGAACAACGATTAAGGTATCCACAAACTCTTTAAGTTTTCTTATTCCAATCTTTGCGCGTTCGTGTCTTTTCTTTCCCTCAAAATTGAAAGGATAAGTAACGATACCAACAGTTAAAATTCCCATATCTTTTGCGACTTTGGCTATTAAAGGTGCTACTCTTGTTCCTGTTTCCCCTCCCATACCGGTGATAATAAACACTAAATTATAACCCTCAATAGCTTTTCTAAGCTTAGATTCTTCCTTTAAGAGTGACCGTTCTTTTACTGCCTGTTTTTCCTCAGCCTCAAGAAATTCGATAAAACCTTCTTCTATCTGAATCTTAATTGGTCCTTGAATTCTCAAAAGTGTCTGAACGTCTGTATCTATAGCTATAAACTCAATTCCTTTAATTCCTTTAGCAAAAATCATTTCAACGGTATTACAACCACATTCTCCTATTCCAATAACTTTAATAGTTGGTTTCTGTGATGTTTTATCTACTATGCCAGACATCTCAACTACCCTATAATCCAATATATTAAAGCTTACAACAAGCAATAATAAGAATAAATTTGGACAGAAAGTGACCTATAAAAAGGTTTTCTTCTTTAAAAGCAAGTCTTAAAGAAAAACATCAAATCTGTTCCAAATTGCTTTGAAAATATCTATGGAAAACTTGAAAACAAAGTTTAATGTGTTAAACTAAAATACACTAAATTAGTTTAATGGATTACTAATAGATATAGCTAAAAGACTTAAGGTTCCTGAATGAATTCTTCTACCTTCTTAAAGTCTATCTAAACCTCTATGCTGTATATGTTTTATGCGAATGAAACTCCCCGTCAAAAATCATCAGCACCAATAAAGAAGCAGATGGCTTTTTCTAACTTTCTCATTTCTTCCCTCGTCAGAGAAGCTATCCTATCAGGAATGACTCTTGATAAGTCAATTGCCCTTATCTGGTCTATCATGACTGCCGAATCCTTTTCTAAACGTTCCCTTGCCTTTATGAAAAGCCTCATGGGGTACTTGCCTTTGAGATTAGAGGTTATCGGCGCTACAAGAACTGTAGGATAGCTACTAAGAATTTCTTGCCTTTGGATGACTACCACAGGTCTCGTTTTGCCAGGTTCTGCTCCCTTCGTTGGACTGAGTTTTGCTAAGTATATCCCGCCTCTAATCAAGTCCATCTGTCACCGTCCCTTCTAAATCTCTAATATCTTTTAGGTTTTCCGGGTCCTCTGCAAGTTCCCTTGCAGATTCAATTAAATCCTTTAACATCTCCTGTTTTTCAAGTTCCCTTTTGTACAGAAGAAGAGCTTTTTTAACTATCAGGCTTTTAGGACTTTTTGTTTTCTTAGATAGGTTCTCTAACAATTCAAAGAATTGATCATCTAACCTAATCGTATAAGTCTTCAATGCATCCTCCAGATAGCTTTAATAATTATTCTATTATTTCAATAGCGGATTAACAAGTTAATTAACAAATCTGTTTTTGACGGGAATTTTTACAGTCCAGTAGAAGAAAGCCTTTAAGTGTTGTATCACAAGAAGTTTAAAAGCCCATAGAATGGAAACCAATAACAGACAAATTTCTGCAGTTAGAAAAAGATAAATAGGACTTTCAGCACTTCCTATGTCCATATTTTGGAACAGATATCAAGAAAGAGTTACTATTTTTCATGAACTTTTTGTACAAATTTATTATTTGGAATGATTCATCTTTGAAATAGGCGGAAGAAACAAAACATTCCGTCAAATAAAAGATATAGAAAACTCTTACCTTGCAATTGACGGAATAGAAGTTGGATCTGGAAACAAAATTTTCCTTTGGCTATTTGGTTTTGTTTATTAGACTCCTAACTCTCTTCGCTTTGAATGGAAAAAACGGTTAATTTATTCACCTTTCACTTTTAATACTTGCAGAAACTCCTCAGGAGAAAATACAGGAATTTTTAAAGTAGGAAAATCCTCCAGATTTCTTGTGACAATACAGGAACATTTAGAATGAAGTGCTGAAGCGTATATAACAGCATCTTCGAAATCTTTGAAATTTAATTTTCCGGCTGTTTCTATGACAGATCTATTTACAGAAGCAACTTCAACAAGATTAAGAAGAAGGTCTAGACATTCATTAGCTTTCTCTCTATTAAGAGCCTTACTTACAAGGTAGTAGATAGTAGTTATAGTAGTTGCACATATAACTCCCGTAATTTCTCCTTTTTCAACTTTGGAAAGTAAATTTGAAGCTGGCTTAGAAAAGGGTTTCCGATCAAGAAGAACATCTAAAATAACATTTGTGTCAAACAAAACTCTCATAAGTACTTTCCTTCGAGATGTTCCTTATAATCGGCCTCATCAATGTTTGTATTTCTTAACAATCCTTTAAGTTTCTTAACTGTAGGAGTTAACTCCTCTTTGTCATTTTTGTCATCTAGGAGAACACTAAAAAATTTCTCAACTATTTGAGAAATAGATTCTCCTCTTTTCCTGGAATATTCTTTAGCCTCTTCTATAACAGTCTTATCTAACCTTAAGGTTAGTTTTGTTTTCAACATCTCCTCCTGCCGTACTGTTTTATTAGAAAATATACGTCATTTTTTAAAAAGCAAGTTTTTACTTAATAACCGCCCGATTAACTCATAACTTACTATCTTTATAAATATCTCGTTAAAAAGTAGATTATTAACTAATAAAGTTAAACGAATAGCATTTTTTAGAAATTCAAATTACCAAACCTCCTAAGGAAGGTAACCTTGACAAGTTATAGAAATAAAAGTTATAATTATTTAATTCAAAAAGAAGGGAGGAAGTTCTTACAAATTCCTGAACAATTGCTGTTACACCAAATAAGCAGAAAAAGAGCGAGAACACGACAGAGCGGTTATCAGTTAAAGTCTGTTTAGTAGAAGAACTATCATAGACAGCAGCATTGGAGGGAGGTATGAGGGAGAATTCATATCAGGACAAATATGAATGGAATGCAGAGGACTATGCAAGGCATTCTGCCTCTCAGAAAAAATGGGCAAAAGAATTGATTGATAAAATGAATTTAAAAGGACATGAATGGGTACTTGATATTGGTTGTGGTGATGGAAAAGTAACAGCTGAAATCGCCAGACACGTTCCTAAAGGCCGTGTAGTTGGAATTGATATTTCAGAAGAAATGATAGCCTTTGCTTCTCAAAAGTTTCCAACTTCGCAATACCCCAATCTAATTTTTATACGAATGGATGCCTCAGCATTATCCTTCCGGGAAAAATTTGATATTGTTTTTTCAAATGCAGTTCTTCACTGGATTACTAATCATAAGCCTGTACTAAAAGGAATATACCAAGCTTTAAAGCCAAATGGGAAATGTATTGTCCAAATGGGAGGCAAAGGGAATGCTGCAAGTGTTATTGAAACCTTAGATGAAATTATAAACGAAAGGCCTTGGAAAGAATACTTTCATGATTTCTCCTTTCCTTATGGCTTCTATTCTCCCGAGGAATATAAACCATGGCTTGAAGAAGCAGGATTCAAGATTCAATACCTTGAACTGAAGCCAAAAATTATGGTTCACGAAGATATTGAAGAGTTCAAAGGGTGGATACGAACTACTTGGTTGCCGTATCTCTGCCGAATACCTAAAAAGTTAAGGAATCGCTTCATTGAAACAGTCGCCCAAAGATATGTTGAAAAATACCCACCAAGTAATGATGGAAAAATCAAAACACTAATGCAGCGATTGGAATTCATAGTAACTAAATGATTACTTAGTTCTTTTCATAGATTGCATCTTCTATAAAGTAAAATCTACATAGTAATCAAATAAACCGAGAAGAAGAAGGTTCAATTATTTTCATCCTACTAACTAAAGGAAAAAAATGTTCACTTATGCATATATAAGAGTTTCTACAGATAAAGAGGAGATAGAAAATCAACGACTTGAGATTCTTAGATATGCTAACGAGAAAAAGTTCTGTCATCAAAAAGTTGACTTTTCCTGTCAAAAAATTAGATTCTCTTTAAGAAGGATAAAAGAAGATCAAAAAGCTATAAAAGATATAAAAGAGTTAAAAGGAACTGTAAGTGATAGATTTTCAGTTAAGTTTGATTTCATAAAAGGAATAGAACCTGGAAAGATCAAGTCAAAAGAACAATTAGAGAAACTGTCAGAAAGAGACTGTGTGAAAATCCAGAGGAACAAAAAGAGAACTCATAGATTGAAGAAGCAAACAACTAAAAGCTATGAAGGAAAAAGGAACATGAGAGTGTGAAGTAAGGATCTTCTATTAAGGTTTTATTGTATTCTCTACAAGCCCCTTCTTTTACAACTATCATAAATTCTCTGAGATTATTTTATACCGAGATCCTCACAAACCTCTTTCGCTGTAAAAATTTTAATGTCTGGAGAAAAGAATCTTTTATCGTTAGTGAGTATCAAATCACATTTCTCTTTCTTTGCAAGAACATACTGAATGGTATCTTCAAGATCTTTAAAATTGCTATTGCTTTTCATTAAACTAACAGCTTCAATTACTTCTTTATTTGAAAAGGGAATTAAGGTAAAGACAGACATTGAGTCTTCTATATAGTTGAGAGCTTTTTCTTTGTTAACTTTAGAAAGAACATAATAAATTGTAGTTATCAAATCACAACTTGTAAACAGTTCAACTCCCAACTTTAGAAGTTTCTCTATTGCCGAAATAGAGTAATGAGAGTTAGTTCTATCTTCGAAAAGATCTATGATTACATTGGCATCTACAAAAACTTTTTCAATTATCATCAAAGTCTTCTCCCATTTCTGCCTTTAATTCTTGAAAAGTTTTATTTTTTGCAACTCCTTTAAAGTATTTTCTATATTTTTTAAGTCGTTCAAAAGCTTCTATCCTTTTTTCCTTTTCAATCTCCTTTACCTCTTTCTCTATCAGTTCTTCAATAAGAGAACTTTGAGTTTTATTGTAAATCTTTGCCAACATCTCAAGGTCTTTTACCACTTTTTGAGACAATGTAATCGTTTTTCTTACTTTCTTTTCTGCAACACTCATCGTATCCCTCAGTAAGCTTTATTTATGCATATCTACCTATGTGTATAGAATTTACATCAACTTTGTCAAGTTTTCTACTGCAAATCCACACTCCCAAAATATTGAGATGAAGTTTTACTATTTATCTTTCTTCAAAAATCTCATAATGAAAAAAGAGTTTCTACAGATAAAGAGGAGATAGAAAACCAACGATTTGAGATTCTTAGATATGCTAACGAGAAAAAGTTCTGTCACCAAAAATTGACTTATCCTGCCAAAAAATTAGATTCTCCTTAAGAAAGTAACTAAGAGGTTAAATATGAAAGTATTTACAACTAAGCCGGACAATGAGTATCAAGAGAAACTACGAAGAAAAGAATTAACAAAAAGAATGGTTAAAGCTGCAAAAAGGATGAAAGAAGACAAAGAAGCTATAGAAGACATAAAAGAATTAGAAGGAACTGTGGGTGATGGACTTTCAGTTAAGTTTGATCTCATAAAAAGAGTAGAACATGAAAAGACCAGATCAAAAGAATAGTTAAGGAAACTGTTAGAACAGATAACTCCTGAAAATTTACATGATGAAGTTAATTGGGATAAAAAAGTGGAAGAGAGGAGTGGTAGATATATTCCTGAAAGAGGAGATGTTCTATGGTTACAGTTTTCACCACAAGCAGGACATGAACAGACAGGAAGAAGTTCTGCTATTTATCTTTCTCCGAAAATTCTTATAATGGAAAGATAAGTTTAGAAAGATACAATTATTTCCACCCTATTGCTAAGGGAGAAAGATGTCTACTTACGCTTATATAAGAGTTTCTACTGATAAGCAAGAAACAGAAAACCAAAGATTTGAAATTCTTAGATATGCTAATGAGAAGAAGCTAGGAAATGTTGAGATTATAGAAGAAACTATAAGTGGTAGGAAAAGTTGGAAAGTTAGAAAAATAGGTGCCCTTGTCCCTATGCTTTCAAAAGGGGATGTTCTTATCATTACTGAGCTTTCAAGACTTGGTAGATCTATGCTAGAGATTATGGAAATCTTATCTATCCTTCTAAGAAAAGGTGTAGAACTCCACGTTGTTAAAAATAGGCAAGTGTTAAAAGACGACTTGCAAAGCAAAGTCTTTGCAATGGCTTTCTCTATAGCTGCAGAGATAGAAAGAGAGCTAATCAGTCAAAGAACAAAAGAAGCTTTGAGAAGGAGAAAAGCAGAAGGTAAACCTCTTGGTAGACCTAAAGGTAGCTATTCCTCCAGACTAGACAAATACAAAGACCAAATAGAAGAGTTTAGAAAAAAAGGTGTATCAATAGCATCTATTGCCAAGATTCTTGAAGTTCCTTATACAACTCTATATAGCTACCTAAAAAGACGAGAAAACTCAGATTCGAACTTCTAAATTTTTTTAAAAATGACAAAAAATACGCTTAAAGTGCATACCTTTTGAAGGAGGTTAAAAACAACTAAAGTGTTTAAAAGTGGAAATTCATGGACATTAAGATTAGCAAAAGAAGTTTATATAAAGAGAGAAAGAAACCGTATAGTTCTAATACCTAAAGAAAAGAAATGGGATGTTCTCTTCGAAAAACTCGAAGAGGTAAAAGAAGAAACAAAAAATTTCTTAATCGAAAGAAGTCAACCAGATCCTCAAGAAAAGGAGCTATTTTGATGATATACATGCTAGATACCAACATATGTAGTTACATAATTAGAAATAGACCAGAACATGTGAAAGAAAAACTCAAAAAAGTAGAACAACAACATAAAGTGGAATAAAAATATAAAGGTGAATTATGGGACTTTTAATGAGAAAGTAGACTTAAATTTTTTTAGGAAAAAGAACTCTTTTATTTAAAAAACTTTTCTTTTAAAACCATTGATTCTCTAACAGAAAATCATAACCATCTTTATCGCAATAGCTTCTCTTTAAAAGCTTTCTTTACCCTCTTTCCAACTTTTTCCGATAGCGCATAAACATAAACACCTGTAACAAGTACTAAAGCTCCTGAAAAGCCTTGTAATCCTTCAGGAAGGAAAGCTGCTATAACAGCAACAACTACTATTAGAGGGAAAAGAACTATAAACCCCATTAGTCTATCTATCATTCTTAGCTCCCTCAACTCGCTTTTAAAAGGAACTTCTTTTTAAGCTTCAATTTGCTTAATGTTTCTTCTATTAAATTCTCCATTTCCGGATGCATTTGCTTTAGTTTATCTAAGGAAAGCATCAATTTTTCAAACATTTCATCATCTAAACCTATTTCTCTCCCTTTTTCTACCTTATCTATTTCGTCAAGCCAAGTGTTTACTCTACTCAATCTTACCTCAGAAAATTTCCAACCACGACTCTTTAATGGTTCAGCATCTTCTCCCATAGATACGTAAACTACCAAAGAAAGAAGTTCATTAACCAACTTAAGACGTAAATTTTCTTCTAGAAGTTTCTTTCTCTCCTCTTCCGAGCTTTTTACTTCTTTTCTTAATCTAACTTTCATTTCTTCCAACTTCGCTAAAATAAATAACAGAAAAAGCCTTTTTATCATTTCAGATCCATAACGTTGCAGTTTCACTTTACTTTTTCAACAACAACCTTATTTCCTATAACCTTTTTAACAACAACTTTATCACCATATTCAAGTTCTTCCTCTGAAAATCCTATCCACAATTCCTCTCCGCCAGCCCCAAGTGGAAACCGGATCTGATAATTCATATCGTCCACTTTTTTAACAACAATCCCCTCTTGTCCAATCAGATCAGATAAAGCATCTTCTACACCCTTTACCTTCTTAGCTATTTTGTAACTTAAGAAAGAAGCCGACAGAAGTCCTAATAGAAAACCTACTGAAAATGAAAAAATACTTGGTGAAAGGGAATAGAATACATATCCTAGAACAAACCCTACTCCTACAGGAAATAGGAAAAAGGTCATAACAAAAACATCAATCACTATCAAAGCTAATCCTAATACAAGAAAAACCCATCCATTACTCATCTCTCTTTCCTCTTGAAGTTCCTAAAAGATTTAAAAGTGAATCCACGGAGGACGGAAGAACAACTATCTTTGCATTCTGGCTTTCCGCTATTTTTTCAAGGGACTTTACATAGTTATCTCCAAGAAGTAATAGTCCTGCAAGCTTCTCATCTCCTACCGCTTCTTTTACGCTTTTTACAGCATTTGCCTGTGCTTCACCAATTCTTTCAATAGCTTCAGCTTCTTGCATCTTGGCAAGCTTATATCCTTCAGCTTCTAGTTCCTGTGCCCTTTTCTTTCCTTCTGCCTCAAGTATCATAGCTTTCTTTTTCCTATCCGCTTCAATTAGCATACTCATAGCTTCTGCAATATTTCTTGGTGGTTTTATCTCCCTTACCTCTACCCTATTGATAATAATTCCCCAGCTTTTTGATGCCCCCTGAAGGACTTCTTTAATCCTTGCATTTATCTTTTCCCTAGAAGAGAGAATTTCGTCAAGTTCCATTCCACCTACAACATCTCTCAAGTTTGTTTGAATAGTCTGCACAATGGCATACTCAAGATTCTCTATGTTGTAAACAGCAGAAACAGGGTCAACAACCGTAAAGTAACAAACTGCATCTATTCCTACCACAACATTGTCTTTGGTAATTACTTCCTGAGAAGGAATATCAAGCACCCGTTCTTTTAGACTTACTTTCGCTATAAGTGAATCAACAAAAGGGATGATAAAATGAAGTCCTGCCCCTAATCTCCTGTGGTATCTTCCTAATCTCTCTACTATCCATTCTTCTTTTTGAGGAACAACCTTTACTGATAATAAGAAAATGAGTATTAAGAAAACTAGAAGACTTACTGCAATTATTGTTCCTATACTCCATTCCATCTTCCCCTCCTATCCTCCTATCGTTTATTATCATAACAGCTAGTTAACCAAAAAGTAAATAGAGGCTTTGTTATGGACGAAAATCTCAAAAAATTCAATGAGAAAAAAACTTACAGTAAACAGAATACAGCAAAAGAAGTTTTTACTTTTATCGCAATAATTTTTCCTCTTGCGTTTTTGTTCTACGTTATCTATGTCTCCTACCAAAAGTCCCAAATCAAACCTTTACTTTCCAACTTCCTAGAAGGTAAAAACCTTTCTATTTCTGAGTATGAGAAACTCTATAACTTCTATGGGATTAATCTAAAAGATAAAGAAGGAAATACTCTTCTCCACCGTTTAACTCTAAAAGTCTGTTCTCAAAAAATGAATTCTATCCCTCCTTTAATTCCAAGACTTTTAAAAGATGGACTTTCACCAAACGAAAGAAATAGAAAAGGACAAACTCCCCTCCATCTAGCTGCTGCCTACTGCAAAGATGAAGATACATTAAAAAAACTTCTTTCTCTTTTCCTAAAGTTTGGTGGTGACATAAATGCTAAGGATTGTGCAGGAAATACTCCACTCTTTTACACAATAGACTATGATGCTTACAACCCTCAAATAAGAACTCTTCTTAAGTTTAATCCAAATGTTAATGTCAAAAATTACTACGGATGGACACCTCTTTGCAAAGCCGCATTCTTCGATATTGGAACATCCTTTCAACTTCTACAAAAATATGGAGGGAACATTCGTGAGAAATGTGGAGAAGTTTCCATTCCAGAACTTGTAAAAACTTTAAGTAGTAGAAAAGTAGCTAATTACCTAGAAAAATTAGGAATAGGTTTTAAAGAAATTAAAGAGTTAAAAGGAAACTTAAAGAAACTACTTTTTAAATCTTCAATCAATACTTTTTGTGTTAAGGAAGACTTTGAAAAAAACATAGAAAACGCTGTAGCGTTCTCAATATATTTTGATCAAGCAGATAGAGTAAAAGCTTTTTTTAAGCACTCCTTATTCTCCTTAAATTCAACGATTACCTCCAAGGAATTTCCTGATACAAAGCTTAAAAGTTTTTCTCCACTGTTACTGGCTGTTTATAGCAAATCCTGTTCCCCAAAAGTCTTAAGTTATTTTCTAACACTTGGAGTTAACCCTAACAAAAGGTTAGAGAACGGTAAAACACTCCTTCACATCTGCGTAGAAAGAGGATGTGTCGAATGTGCAAAGCTTCTTATAGAAAATGGAGCAGACGTCCACCTAAAAGATAAAAAAGGCTTTACTCCTTACTGTATAGCTGTTGCTAATGGAAGAAAAAGAGTTGTAAAAGAACTTTTAACCTACGGAGCCAATCCTAAAGACCCTTGTGTTGAAATGGCTAAACTTCTTAGAGAAATGGAAGAGTTCTCTCAAGATACATTGTGGTAAGTAAAGAATAAGCCTTACAAAAATAAGTAACTTCTACACTATCCACACTCAAGACTGTTCTAGGAAAATTTTCATCGGAAATTTTCTGCTTACTATAGAGTTTTTGTAAGTATGCTATGTTTTATTAAGGAAAGGATCGAGAAGTTGAAGGTTAAACAGCCAGGAAAAACTCTTCAGAAAATAATTCACGCTTTAAAGGAACACCAAGAAGAGCTTAGAGAAATACACAAGGTTAAGAATCTTAAAGTTTTCGGTTCTTATGCTAAGAATGAACAAACAGAAAATAGTGACCTTGACTTAATGGTTTCCTTTGGGAAGACTCTTACTTTGCTTGAGTTCATTGAACTTAAAAAGTACTTAGAGAGTATAACAGGAATAAAAGTGGATTTAGTTACAGAAGATGGCATAAGTCCTCATATAAAGCCATATATTGAAGCGACTGAGATATTGTAGTTGAAGGAAACAAAAGTGCATCTAAAACCCATTCTTCAAGAACGTGAGTTCTTAATGGAAAACTCTTTAGGTATTTTATGAGTAATCATGTGCTTGAACATGCATTTATTAGAAGCCTTGAAATTATAGGCGAAGCCTTGAGAAACTTCCTTTAGATCTAGGAGAACAATATCCTGAAATTCCGTAAAGAAAATTTGCTGGAATGAGAGATGTTCTAATCAATGATTATTTTGGTGTAGATTACAAACTTATTTGGAAGACTATTATAAAAGAAGTGCCTTTACTTAAAGAGCAGGTGCAGAAAATCTTGGTAGAAATAGAAGAAAATGAGAAATAACAATAATCTACTCCTTTCAAACTCTCTAGAAACAACTTCAGTAATTTCTGACAAGATAAGAGGAAGCTCGTAGTAAGTAACTGCTTCTGTTTATACAATTAGCCAAAACTTCTGCCCGCAGAAATTAGGTTGTAAATAGTTGTTATCCCTCGGCTTTTCGGATTCTTTGTTGAAAACTATGTAGGTTAAAAAGTTTGTGCATACTCTCTGTGCATTCTGTAATGTGAAAAAATCCTGTGCAATTCTGTGTAATGTACAGCTGTGCATTTACCTGTGCAGTTTAGTTTTTCTCTATCCATCTAAAACGAAGCGTTATAAGAGGATCATGCCGTTCTAAAAAAAACAAACAGAACAGGAAACAGGATAGAAAATTGTTTTACTAACCGAAACAACTGTTAAGGTTAAACGTCAACTATGTAAGTACTAATTCACTATAAAATACTAGTATTCTTTATTCAAAGAAAAACAGGAGAAGACAGATGAAACAGAAGTTTCCTCGCTTTAAAGTACCGAAAGAGATATTAGCAAAAGCAGAGGCAATGTACTGGTTTCCGTTTCTAAAACATGACATATTTACAAGGCATTACAAAGTTACTAAAGAAATAGAAGAAATGGTTTACTTCACTTACAGAAAACTATCTCGAAATAACCCACTTGTAAGCATAGATGAACTACAGGTCGAAACACAACTACCATTAAAAGTAGTTATATCTGCAATACAACAACTAAATAGTAGAGACATCTGTTTGTTAAAGATAGTGCCCACAAAACTTACAGAATTCGTTATTGGTGGAGAATACGATTATAATGAAATTAAAGAACTCGTTGAAAAAATAGCAGGCAAAAGCCAATACTATGGATTTGAAGAGTTTGGAATAATGACAAAAATCCTTCAGTTTTTAAAAGGAAAAGGAGTAGATATTGATAACGTCCCTGAATACCCTGATCAGGAAGAATTTGGAATTACAGAAGATGATTTAAAAAATATAGACATCTAGATCTATCAAGAGGAGTAAAGTAAATGCTGGCTAAAAGAATGTTAGACGAAATTTTGATGAATTTAACAGGTAAGTATCTAAGTCTTGATGAGTTTGCAGAAAGATTAAGAGATAGGCTTATATGGCAAGGACTCAAAAATCTACAAATTAAGATAGACGATGAGGCCTTATGTATTGCAGTTTTTCATCCTGATGACACTCCGATACTCTATACATTCTTAAGTGAACTCAGCGATGAAGACAGAACTGTTGAAGGACACCAATATGGTTATGTGCACGCAGAATACTGGGTCAGACCAAATCCTATTATTTGGAATAGAGATGGATTAACAAAACTGGAGAAAATTCTTTTAAGTAAGAAATAGGGAATAAATTTCAATAACAGAGAAGTTAGACATAACATAAAACAATTCTCAGAGATTTTTCAAGAAAACAGTCAATAATTCTCTTAACTCCTAGAACTACCACTAAAAATAGGAAACAGTACATTTAAATATGTTTCATATGTAAATAATATGCATTTTACATACTCAGACAGATACCAATTTCTATTTACAAAGGACTACTTTACAAATTAGTTGTAAAGTGAAGTAGACATAATCGTAAATTTCAATCACTGGAGATAAAGATGATTAAAATCTACGCTAACAAAAAATTAAGTGGTGATCTCTACTACCAGGAAAATGAACATAAATACATTTTCAACTCGAGAATAATCCTATTTCAATTACTATGCCTTTTTCCTACGAGAGTTATATTTCGAGATTCTACTTACATCCCATATTTGATATGAATATGTCAGAAGGGTATCTCTTCGAACTACTAGTGAATATTTTGCGTAAAGAATTTAGAAAAGTTAACGACCTTACGATCTTTAAAGCTTTATCCCCTTTCCTTGAGGGCCGGCTAACATATAAAGTAGATGAAAATCCTATTCGCCAGCAAATAGAAGTAGAGTTATCCTTTGACGATGTCATAGAAGATAACGAAGCAGATCTATTCAAGAAACTTGTAAACGCTTTTTTATTTAAGTCGGCAATATCTGGAGTACAATCAAAGGTTCTAGCTACATTAAAGAGTAAAACATCTTTCACAGAAAAAGATTACATAGTTAAAACTTTTAAAGATGAGTTTCCCCATTTAGCAGAAAACGAGTATTTCTGTATGAAAGCCATACAGTACGCAAAAATTCCAACTCCAAAGTTTTGGCTTTCTAAGAACAAAAGATTCTTCATAATAGAAAGGTTTGACTATAATCGTGAGACCGGAAAATCTAAAGCTTTTGAAGAGTTTTGTGTTTTGTTTAAAAAGCACAGAGTTTCAAAGTATGAAGGATCTTACGAAAAGATTGCTAAGATTTTAGGAAAAATATCTTCTAATACCGAAAAAGACTTACAAACATACTTTAAGTCAATAGTAATGAACTTTCTACTAAAAAACGGAGATGCTCATCTGAAAAATTTCGGAATTCTTTACGATAGCTACGAGAATATAAATAAGATTAGCCCCTGCTTATGACATTGTTAATACAATCGTTTACCTTCCAAAAGATAAACCAGCACTTTTTCTTAAAGGGAGAAAAGTATGGTATTCCAAAAAAGAACTTATTAAGTTTGGAGAGGAATTCTGTCTATTAACACCAGAAAAAGCAAAGGAACTATTTGAAAACTGTGAATTCGCAGTTTCAAAAATAATCAAAGAAATTAAAGAATATGCAGAAGAAGTTCCTGAATTTAAGGAATTTGCTAATAGAACGGTGGCTATTCTGCACTTCTCCTTGGATAAGAACCTCAAAGAAACCTATAAAGAAATTCCAAAATGAGGTATTCTAATGGAATATTGGGAAATAGGAAAAAAATCAGAGAACTTAGAAAAAGGAAAGGAGTTACCCAAGAGGAGTTGGTACGTAAAGTCAACATTTCAAGACAGATTCTTTCAACTTTAGAAAATGGACTTTTGGGCAGAATAACTGTTGCAATGCTAATATACATACTACACCAATTAGGACACGAACTCGACATAAAAGAAAGAAAAAGAACTTTCTTCTTCGATCCATCTATGGTAGGCGACTAACTACTTCCAAATAGTTTTGATTGGAGACTCAAACCTTAAGAATTTTCCCTTTCTATTTTCCTCTTTTGCCTTTTCTTTTTTCCCAGATTTCCCCTCTATCCCGTCTGATTTCGCTTCTAACGAATTCCAAGTTAAATAAAGGTATTACTTCCCCCCCTCTATCTCGTCTCAGAGACCCAAATCCGTTAACGAGAGAGTGTCTCTTTTCCAGTCTTAGAACTGTATCCCTGATTGATAGCAATAAGCAATAACAGTCAAACTTTAAGTCAAAACTTCTGAGGGCAGAAGTAATGCTGATTGACAAGTTGGCAGATTGGCAGGTCTGCTTACAAAGGTAAGAACGAAAATGAAAAGTGGAAAGTAAAAAGTAGGAATTTGAATGCTGAAATCTGAATTTTGAAAGCTGGAAGCTGAATGCTGAATTCAGGATGTTGAATGTTGAAATCTGAATTCAGAATTCTGAAAGTTAAATGCTGAGTTCTGAATGTTGAATTCAGAATGCTGAATGTTAAATGTTAAATGTTAAATGTTGAATGTTAAATGTTGAAACTTAATCTGAATTTAAATTCAGAAACTATAAAGTCCCTATTTATTAAAAGTAATATTACTTTTAATAGGAAAATGCACAATATATATATATGTGCACATATACATGTGCACAAGATTACTTAACATTGTGCACACTCTGAATTGTGAATTTCAACTCCTGATTTCGATTTCAATTGAGAAATCAGAACTGGTTTTTGATCTTAATTTGCGGAATCGACTTTCAAAAGTAGAAAGTAACTTTGAGGCAGATAATCACTCCATTCTAAAAAAACGATAAAGCTGCAGCCCCGAAAAAATTTTTTCGCCGCCGCTTTTATAAAAAAAATTGAAAGTTTTTAGAGGAAAGCGTTTATTAATTAGTTTTCGCTAATGTTGTTAGTTTCGCTTTTTCTAATTCTTTGCTTTAACAAAAAAAAAGAAAAAGCAAGTTTCAGCCAGCTTCGCTGCATCTGTTAGCAAATCTGTTAAGTAATCTGTTACTTAATCTGTAAGGATGGCTTAGGTTATTGACTCTTAAGATCTTTCTTCATGTTTTCTTGTTTGAAAGCACGCACTCTCTTGTTTGAAAGCACGCACTCTCTTGTTTGAAAGCATGCACTCTCTTGTTTGAAAGCACGCACTCTCTTGTTGTCTATTTGAAACATTTTGACAATACATTGAATGCAATTTAAATCTGTGTTACACTTGCATTAACGTAAGAGGGAGGTATTTATGGATAGTAACGTAAAAATAAAAATAGATTTCAATCTCCTTCAGTCTGGAACTTGGGTTCTGGAAAAGAAAGGGAATCAACAGATTCATTATTTTGAAAAGAAAATAGGGGAAGGAAAAATAATTATTTATAACGCTTTAGATGTTCCGAGTCCTATTGACAGCAAAATTCTTGATTATTTGATGGTTAGATCTCAGGAAATGCAGTGGGCAGAAGAAATTACTATTCCTTCATTGCGAACCTTGGCGAAAGAAATTGGTATGGGAACTGATAAAAAGAGGCTTGAACGCATAAGGAGAGGGTTAGAGATACTTGTGAATACTAGAATACGTTTTGAAAACTGTTTTGTGGATAATGGTACTTTGGACTATATAAAAGGGGGGGATTATGAAGTTATAAACATAGGTATCTTGACTGACTATACAATAGAAAAAGTAAGTAAAAGAGGGCAACCCCGACAGATTACTGTTTGGTTTAATAAAAACTTTATTTCTTTATGTAAGCATTCACTTGGTTACAAACTAATTCCCTATGCTCCAATACAGGGTCTAAGAGACACGGCTTATGCACTTTATAAGTGGGCTTATCGCTGGTATGACTCATCTAAAGGCTATGGTGAAAGGTGGATAGGGAGTGGGAAAGCGTTAGTTGATTGGTATAAAAACGAACTTAATAGTGTTGCTCAATATAAGTATCCTTCGGAGGTCTTAAGAAGAATAAAGGTGGCAATTAAACAGCTTAATGAGAATCCAAAGGTTCCTTTTGGTCTTAATCTTAAAGAAGAAAATGGAAACTACAAGATAGAACTTTATCGTAAAGAAGGAGTTATTCTCAAAACTAAAAGAGAAATTCTTTTTGATAAGTTACCTAGGGCTTTAAGAGAAGCTATTATTAAACTGATAGAGAAGAAAAAGCATATTAAGGACTCCTATGCCTTAGCCCGTTCTATGTCCCTTAAAGAATTGGAAATTCTTCTTAAAAAACTTGTAGTTATCCAGCTTCCTAAAAGTACGTGGGAAATGATAGAGACTTTATATTCCGACATAAGAGACTTTGAACCTGAGGATGTGAAGAAGTCAAAAATAGAGGTAATAGAAGCACCGATAGGAAAAGAAGTAAAAGGCGAATTTGTTTATTTAGTGGTTGAAAAAGAAAAGCTAAATGAGAAACATAGTTTTTATAAAACACTTGAAGCTATTATTCCAAGCTGGAGAGAAGGATTGCAGAAAG
The DNA here is from genome assembly GCA_039832905.1 of Desulfurobacteriaceae bacterium. Taxonomy (NCBI): domain Bacteria; kingdom Pseudomonadati; phylum Aquificota; class Aquificia; order Desulfurobacteriales; family Desulfurobacteriaceae; species Desulfurobacteriaceae bacterium. The sequence goes on from JBDOLX010000114.1 coordinate 38,814, forward strand.
CAGTTGGTTATCTAAAAGAGGTTCAGCTTACAAAGCTTTAATTGATTGTGGTTTTTCCAGGAATAGAAAGTTGTGCTTTTGTTGTTTAAAAATCCTGTGCATTGTGTGCTTCTAAGTTTTATTTCATGTGCATTTTCTTATGTTGCTTCTTGTGTACTGAACTTCTGCCCGCAGAAATTTTTTGTCAAGTTTCTTTTTCTCTCTTACTTTTGAAATAGAAGAAAGTTTTGAGAGGTTACTATGCTGAAATATAATCCTGAAACAGATACTCTCTATGTTTCTTTCTACGACGAGGAGAAAAAGAAACAGGTCAGTCTGATAATCTCTGAGGTTAGCAAAAAGTCAGAGTATTTTCCTGAAGATGATATTCTGTGGGTAGATATTTCGGAAAAAAAGTCCTTTGAAAGTGAACACATATTTGATGGCAATTTTGTGGTTGACTTTGATAAAAACGGAGACCCAGTAGGACTGGAAATCTTTGGTTGGAAAAGGTTTTACGACGAAAGGTGTGTAGGTAAGCAAGAGAAAAAATAAAAAATCCTCTCTATCCCGTCTGATTTCGCTTCTGACGAATTCCAAGTATAAAGGTATTACTCCCCCCTCTATCTCGTCTCAGAACCCCCAATC
>JBDOLX010000115.1 GCA_039832905.1 Desulfurobacteriaceae bacterium
CCCTTAAAAAGGCAACTGGTGAACTCATTGGAGGTAAGGAATAGTGAAAAAAGCGATTTTAATTCTTCTTGTTCTTCTCGGTATAGGAGGATTCTACTTTGCAAAGTCAAAAAAGAAAACGGAAATTGTTGCTGTTGATGTTGCCACGGTAAAGAGAGGAGACGTTAAAAAAGTAATAGACGCAACGGGAATTATAAAACCCCAAGTTGGTGCAGAGATAAAGGTTGGAGCAAGAATTACGGGAACTGTTGTTAAGCAGACGGTAAAAGTTGGAGATTACGTTAAGAAAGGGGATTTAATTGCTGTTATTGATAACCGCGAACTTTTGGAAGAATTAAAAAAGGCAAAGGCTAAACTAAAAGAGGTTGAAAAGATCTATCCTTTAAAAATAAAGGCTCAAGAGTTAAAGATAGAAACTCTTAAACTTTCTATAAATTCCGCAAAAGAAAAATTAAAAGCTCAGGAAGCAAACTACAGCCAAAGGAAGTGGGAATACGAAAGACAAAAAGAACTTTTTAAGAAAGGTTTTACAACAGAACAAAAACTTAAAGAAGCGGAAAAGCTTTTTAAGGATGCAGAAAGCAGTTTAGAAGAGGCAAGAAATTCTCTAAAAAAACTGGAACTTGAACTTAGAATGGAAGAACACAACTTAGCCGAACTTAAAGCAAAATTTAAGTCAGAACTTGAAATAGCAAAGGCAGATCTTAAACAGGCTAGGATAAGGTACTCGTATTCCTACATTTATGCTCCCAAAAGTGGAGTCATATCTTTCGTTTCTACACAAGAGGGAGAAACAGTCGTAGCAGGACTGAACGCTCCTGAGTTTGTAACCATATTAGATCCGAAAAAACTTGAAAACTGGATATACGTTGATGAAACAGAAATCGGAAAAGTAAAGAAAGGAATGAAGGTTGAGTTTACGGTTGATACCTATAGAGGAAAAGTTTTCAAAGGAACTGTAGAGGAAATATATCCTAAACCAAAAATCTTAAACAACGTGGTTTACTACATTGTTGTTGCAAGAGGCTTTAAAGATGTGGAACTTCTAAAACCAGAAATGACAACCCACAACTCAATAATTGCAGGAGTTAAGAAAGACGTACTTGTTGTTCCAAATAGTGCCGTTAAGTGGAAAAACGGAAAGTTTGTGGTTTATAAGGTTGTAAACGGTAAAGTTGTTGAAGTTCCGGTAAAAGTTGGCTGGAGCGATGACAGCTACACCGAGATTATAGAAGGTTTAAAAGAAGGAGATAAAGTAGCACTAAGGGTAACAAGGAAGTAAAAATGGCATTAATAAAGTTAGAAGGCATAAGAAAGGTTTTTAAGAATGAAGGTTTTGAAACAGAAGTTTTAAAGGGAATAGATCTTGAAATAGAAAAAGGTGAGTTTATAGCGATAATGGGACCTTCTGGTAGCGGCAAGTCAACCTTGATGTATATCTTAGGATGTCTTGATAGACCTACGGAAGGAAAATACTTCCTTGATGGGAAAGATGTTTTTTCGTTAAGTGATGAT
>JBDOLX010000116.1 GCA_039832905.1 Desulfurobacteriaceae bacterium
AACCGCCTGCTTGAAATCTTGAAGAAGAGATATCCCAAGCTTGTAGAAGACGCTTTAAATGCGGCCGGACTTGGTACGATTCACAGGGTAATCTGTAATCTTTTAAAGGAAGGCATACCTGTTAGGGACATGATTTCCATCCTTGAGACAATAGCCGATTATGCTCCGCACATTAAAGATGTTGATCTCTTAACAGAGCAAGTAAGAAAATCCCTCTCTAAGGTTATAACCTCGCTTCTTAAAACAAACGGAAGCGTTAAGGTGATAACACTTTCTCCCAAGTTTGAGGAAAAGCTTAAGAACTCAATAATTCAGACTGAAGAGGGTTACCGTATAACTCTTTCTCCGACAGAAATCAAAAAGCTTGTGAATGAAATAAACCAATTAATACCGCGCTTTCTGGAAGAAAACGCCATACCTGTCCTTTTAACTTCTCCCGAGCTTAGGCGATTTGTGGCTAATATAATAGCTAGACATATACCTTCTTTAAAGGTTATTGCCTACGATGAACTTGCAGATAACGTAAAAGTTCAATCCTTAGGAGTAGTTGGAAATTGAAAGTAAAAACTTACAAAGGAAAAAGTCTTACCGGGATTATAGAACAGCTTAACAAAGCGTTTGGTAACTCCTATGCCATTTTGTCGGTTAACCATAGGTGGAGGTGGAAGTTCTTTATTTTCCCAAGCCGCGAAGTTGAAGTTGTTGTAGGAATTGAAGAGAAAAAAGAAAAAAGTGTTCAAGAATTCGCCCAAGAACCTCTGATTCAGGTAGCAAACTATGAACCACTAGAAAGAATAATTGAAAACTTTCTGGCAAGCTTTAAAAAACCCCCTCCTGTAGGTGAAGGAAAAGCTTTGGTGTTCTTCGGTCCAACCGGTAGCGGGAAAACCACCCATATAGGAAAAACTTACATAGACCTTGTAAGTAGCGGCTTAAAGGACATTGCGGTTATGAGCTGTGATACTTTTAGGCTCGGAGCTATAGAACAACTCAAGATATTCTGCGGAGTGGTTGACACTCCGTTTCAAGTTGTTTACGAGCCTGAAGAGTTTCGGGATATGGTGGAGTTTTTGTCAGGACATAAGGTAATATTGGTAGATACACCGGGAGTATCAGTTTCTTCTAAGAATATGGAAGAGTTAGTAAAATTCTTAAACGCAGCCGAAACTGTAAATATTTTTACTTTAGATGCGAGCAAAGAGTTAAGTGTTATCAAAAAATACCTCGAAGCTTTTAACGGAATGATTGACGGAATTGCTTTGACAAAACTTGATGAAGTGGATGAAGCGAAACTGATGGAACTGAAGCAAGTCATAGAAGATTATCCGGTTTACTCTGTTTCCTACAGACAAAATTTGACAGAAGGGTTTAGAAGATTATGGCAGTAACGGTAGGAATAGCAAGCGGCAAAGGGGGTGTCGGGAAGACGACTCTAGCCGTTCTATTGGGGCTGACTTCTGCCTTTTACGGTAAGAAGACTCTGATAATTGATACAGACGTCGGAATGGGAAATGTGAATATAATGCTCGGTGTTGGCTATAAAAATTCTCTCCTTGATTGCTTGAGTAAGGGAGAAAGCTTGGAAAGCGCAATAGTAAAACTTGAAAATAAAGGATTTAAGAACTTAGACATAATACCGAGTGGAAATCTTGATGATAACGTATTTAGTTACTCAAAAAAGACAGTAGCTTATTTTTTTTCAAGACTTGCAGGACTTTTACAGAGCTACGATGTAGCTATATTTGACCTCGGAGCAGGGGTAAACAACTTTTTACTCGGCGTATTAGCTTCGGTAAACCATCCAGTCCTTGTCGTGAATCCTGAACCTCCTTCAATAGTGGATGCCTATAGCTTAATGAAACTGTCTTATTTAACCTACGGAGTCAGGCAGTTTAACTTTGTAGTTAACAGAGCTGGAGAAAAGGAATTTAGAAGAGTGAAGTTAAAGTTTGAAAGTATGAGAAACTTTCTGCCAAAGGTAGAGATGAATTTCTTAGGTTACATGCCACCCATAAAGAACTTGCACCATGTTGTCAGCTCTATGAAGTTTGCCGAAGCTGTAAAGAAGAATTCTAAATTGAGAGAAAAGGTTCTTGATATTTTCAAGGAGATTGTTGATGTTTCTCAGAAAGAAGAGAGAGGAAACTTTTTCACCAAACTACTGAGAATGCTGGATAGATAATGCCTCACTATAAGAAAGAGGAAATAAGGGTAGAGGATTACATTCCCTTAGTGAGAAAGATAGCTTCTTCTATATATAAACGTCTACCGGATTATGCAGGGGTTGAATTTGAAGACCTTGTAGGAGTAGGTTATGTAGGTTTAATGGAAGCTAAGCACCATTTTGATGAAGAAAAAAATGCAAGTTTCGGAACTTACGCTTCAATAATAATAAGGGGTAGAATTCTAGATTATCTTCGCAGTCTTGATGTACGAACAAAAGAAGAAAAAAAAGAGGAAATAAACAGGAGAAAGACCATCAGCATAGAAGAGTTTTTAAGTGATTCTGTTAAAGAAGACCGTCTGAGCTTTTTGGGAACTGAAGATAACAACATTCTTGAAAGGATAGAAAAGGAAGAACTTGTAAACTTAGTAGCTGAAGCAATAGATTCTGTGCTGAATGATAATGAGAAACTGGTTCTTTCTCTTTTTTTCAAGGAAGGATTGAAACAAAGAGAGATAGCAGATATAATGGAGTTAACTCCGGCAAGGATTACCCAAATAAAGAAAACAGCTTTGAGAAAAGTAAGGGAGCACCTAAAAAGACATGGAATATAGAGTCGTTTTCGATACTAACCTATCACCGGTTGAAAAGAGTGGACAGTTTCCCTTAGAAATTCTGGTAATTATTGGGATAATAGCTCTTTTTTCTCTTTTTTCTTGGATTTCCTGCAGGAAGAGAATCAATAAAGTGGAAACCGAGTTCTCACTTTTAAAGAGTAAAGTCAACAAAGTACATCTTACTTTCCTAGAACTGGCTTCTAAGTTCTCAAATAGGACTTCTTCATCTAAAGAACCCCCTCCCAAAAGCAAGAAGTTAACCGAGTCTGATATTGACAGGATAGCAGATATTATGATTTCAAAAGCTCCTGTAAAGATAAATAGGGATAGACTAAAAGAATTAATAGCAAAGGGTGATATTAAAGCTCTCGCAAAAGCTTTAAAGATGAGCATTTCAGAGGTGGAAATCCTTTTCAAACTTTAACATCCACAAGAACGGTTACTATTTGAGAATCCTCTTCTACTTCATCATCTAAGAATTTAGAACTCTTAGCATTGCGAAACATTTGAGAGAAGGCTCCTTGTTCTTTTCCCCCAGAGTAGGCAAAAGCTAAGGAGATATTTGAAAAGCCAAGACTTGAAAGAGTATTGGCCAAATTCTGAAGGACAGCCGGACTAAAATGAAGATTCCCGTTTTGAGAGTTCGTTAAGAACAGAATTTTTGCCATTCCAAGACGATTATTTAAAAGGACTCCGACAGAGCTTCCTTTGGTTACTTCTGTATGAAACTTTACCACTCCTTTCATAGGTTCATAGTGGGATTTAACGAATTCTTTAAGAGTCTGTGGTTCATCAGTTTTGGTGTTGCCGGAAGACAGCTCTTGTAATTCTTTAGGTTTAATATTGTGGTCTACGGGAAGCTCATGGTTTCCGCTGTTTGCATTTAAAAGGTTGTTTTTTCCGGATTTTGCTACCGATCTGTTCTTTACGAATCTTTTAAGAGTCTGTGGTTCGTCTGCATGCTTAAGAAAATTAAGAAGCTTCTTAGAAATTTTTTTTGTTGATAGGACAGGCAAGGTTGTTTTTTTTGTTGCAAGAAGGTGAAGGCGTTTAGACACTAAGGAATGGAAATTTTCAGATTGTAGGGAGCAAGAAATCTTAGGTAACACAGAATAGGAATCTTTGGAAAGGCTGACGGAAAAGATAATTTGTTGTACTTTAGACTGTAAGAAGTGATAGTTTTTAAGAGATATGGAATTGGAACTTTCGGGTGGTTGGAAATTTTTGGGGGTACTGAAACTGTGGAGTTTTACCATATCTTTATAGAAAAAACCAAAAAACGAATCACAAACTCCCCCTCCCTCCTTTCTTTTAACACTACCCTCTACCTTTTTGCACGAAACGGAATAAATGACTCTCTTTTGGCCGTCTATACGAGCCTTTGTCTTTAAATTTATTGCGCACTTATGAGGCTCTTGAAACTGAAGGAAAGAACTCAATAGCTGAGAAAAAGGTGAAGATTCTAAAGAGGCATTAACCTCTTCGTTAAAGCGAGAAACTCGCCTTCTCAGTTGCGAGAAAAGCTCATTTTTTTCCAAAAAAACACCCTTATGAGGCATTTTCACTTTTCTCCTTTCTAAGGCCTTTTAGGTATTCTTCATCCAATTTCTCAAATATCAATTTGGCTCTTCTGGGAACGATAGAATAGAGAAGCTCTACAACTTTCGCCGCTTGTTTTACCTCCATACTGGCAAGCAGGTTGGCGGCCTGCATGGAGTTCATGTGAAGCAAAAGAAAAGCAACTACGTGAGGTTTAACGTTTGATAGTATTTGCCCCCCTTCATCAGGAGGAAGCCTCGAGACAAGTTTGTAAAGTTTTTTAACCTCAGGGGAAAGAGGTTGTGCTTGAAATTCAGACTGAAAGGCTTGGGAAGCTCCGTAAGAAGCTTCTCTCTGCCTCTTAAACCTTTCATCTAAAACGCTCAAAAGAAAAGACAAATCATCTTTTAAAGTTTGTAGAAATTTCTCTTTCACTTTCAGCTTTGCTTCTCTCTCTCGGAGCTCTTTCTCTCTATTCTTTAAAACTTTTACAAGTTCAGGAGGAGGCTTTTCCAAATTTTTTTCTATACTACTTCCGAAAGCACTCACAGGTAGCAGGAAAAATACTAAAACTATCACTTTGAACCATCTTTTAACTCGTGTATACTCGTCTAAGGTCAAAGTCTCTTTTCTCCTCTCTTCTGAGGCAATTGCTTCCTCCAACTTTTTTTCAACCGATTTAAAAGATATCCCCTCTCTCTTTTTCTCTCTCAGTCTTTCTTCAAGTTCTTTCTCTTTTCTCCTTTCCGTTTCTATCTTAGCGGTAACTTCTTTAAGCTTCAAAGATAAGGAATCAATATAAGAAAGAATTTCTGATATCTCTTCTGCAGAGAGAATCGTTTCTTTCAGCTTACTGGTCCAGCCGTCTATTTCAGCCCTAATATTCAAAAGCTCTTCCTGAAAAGAAAGTATCCTTCTACGGACACGAGCCAAATCCTCTTTTATCTCCTTTTCTTCTTCAAGAAGAAGCTTTCCAACCTTCCTTATTGTCTCAAACTTTCTTCTCAAGAATTACTCCTTCTTAAGAGGACATAACTTTTTGGAGCAGTTTCAAACTCTCTTCAAAGGAATACCTTTCAGACGGCTTCTGCTTTAAAAATTCTACCATCTTTGGATAAAGCTTTATGGCCCTGTCTGTCAAAGGATTTGCCCCCATCTTGTAAAGTCCCAAAGAAACTACGTCTTTCACCTTCTGATACTCTGAAAACATAGATATAAAATCCTGTGCAAGTCTAAAATGCTCATCCGTAACTATCTGTATCATAAGCCTACTTATGGACTTTGAAACATCTATGGCAGGAAATATTCTTTCATTTGCTAACTCCCTTGAAAGGACTATATGGCCGTCAAGTATAGAAACTGCCGCATCCGCTACAGGGTCGTTCTTTATGTCATCTCCTTCAACAAGAACAGTGTAAATACCGGTTATACTCCCTCCGTTTTTGAAGTTTCCGGCTCTCTCTAAAATTTTTGGCATAGAGAGAAAAACAGAGGGAGGATAGCCTTTAGTGGTAGGAGGCTCTCCCATTGCCAAGCCAACCTCTCTTTTGGCCATGGCATACCTAGTTAAAGAATCAACCAGCAGTAAAACATCCTTTCCGCAGTTTTTAAAATATTCAGCATGAATGTGAGCAAGCTCCATAGCCCTTATTTTTACAAGGGGGTGGTCATCTGAAGTCGAAACAACAACCACCGACTTCTTAAGCCCTTCCTCTCTGAGAATGTCCTCTATAAACTCAGTAACTTCTCTACCCCGTTCACCAATCAGGGCTATTACGTTGACATCTGCCCTTGCATTCCTTGCTATCATTCCAAGTAAAGTACTTTTTCCTACTCCTGCCCCGGAGAAAATACCTATTTTCTGCCCTTTACCTAAGGTCAAAAGCCCATTTATGGCCTTCACTCCCACATCCAAAACTTGAGTTATTCTCTCTCTGTCAAGCGGATTTTCAGGCTCTGTATCAAAAGGCATCACGTCCTCAAACGAAATTGTCCCTTTCCCATCTATTGGTCTATTAAAGGCATCTATTACGCGTCCTAAAAAACCACTACCTACCTTCACAGACCTCGAAGAAGAAAAGGGATAAACTTCAGCCTCTGCATCAAGACCGCTTATTTCACCAAAAGGAGCAACACAAGAAACACCGCGAGAGATAGAAATCACTTCTCCTAAGAGCTCCTTTCCCTCTCTCGTTCCTATAACAACCGCATCCCCTACTTTTAAACCGGGAAGAGAGACTTTAATAGCATTCTCTTTGATTTCAAGAATCTTTCCCCTTAATCTGTAGGGAAGAAATCCCTCAAACATTCATGTTCTCCAAAAGATATTTTTTTAATTCTTCAAGTTTAGTACGCAAACGCCCGTCAATGTCTATCGATTCCGTTTTTACAACAACATCTCCAGGTGAAAGTTCTGGATCTTCCTCAAAAACTAACTGGAAATTCCTTTCTAATCTTTTAAGTTCTGGATGTGAATTAAGAAGATTTTCAAACTTCTTATAGTCTTCCGGACTAAGATACACAAGTTTTACACCTGAAGAAGAAGTTAGGAAAGAGGAAACTATTTCTTTTAGAGAATTGAGAGCTACTTCCATAGAGTTCTTTCTTATTTCCGGAAGTAGTTTATTAATGACCGCAAACACAAGCTCCACTATTAAATCACGCGAACTGCGTAAAGCTTTTTCATAAGAAGCTTGTGTCTCCTTAAGCTTCTCAGAAAGAGCAGAGATAACATTTCCAACTTCCTTTACAACCTCATCTCGTCCGGTCTTTATCCCTTTTTCAAATGCTATTCTTTCTCTTTCGGAAACTTCCTTTTGAAACCTCAACGTCAACTCTGCTATCTGTTTTTTTAGCATTTCGTTTTCTTTTGAAAGCTCTTCCAACTTCTTTGAAAGCGCCTGTTCCTCTTCTCTTTTTTTTAAAACCTCTGAGTCATCCCCCGAACCAAGAAGCCTAAACATCTCTATTTCCCTAAACAGGAACTTTTTTCTCTTTCAACTTGAAAACAAAGGCCAGAATCTCTGCAACAGCTTTGTAAAGTTCCTCCGGTATTTCCTCTCCGATATCAGCAAGCTGATAAAGAGAACGCGCTACTTCCGGCTTCTCAACTATAGGAACATCGTTCTCCGTTGCTACCTTAACAATTCTTTTGGCTACCTCATCCACTCCTTTAGCAACAACGTAAGGAGCATCCTTTTTTTCAGGTTCATATTTCAAAGCAACTGCATAATGGGTAGGGTTTGTAATCACTACGTCGGCTTTCGGAACCTCTTGCATCATTCTTCTCATTGCCAGCTCTCTCTGTCTTCTTCTGATAGCAGCCTTTACCTCTGGCCTTCCTTCCCGTTGCTTATACTCTTCCTTTACTTCTTGTTTTGTCATCATGAGTTTTTTCTCATAATCCCACTTCTGGTATGCAAAATCTAAAGCGGCTATTACTATATAAAGTAAAACTGCATAAAAGAGCAATTTCATGCATTCCTTAGCCAGAAAAGAAAGGATTAAAGCGGGTTCCGAATACACAGAGGATATAAACTCTGGAAAATCATGTTTCAGTATTAGGAAAACGACTATACCTACGACTCCTAACTTTAAAATCCCTTTAAAGACCTCAAAAAGTGTCCGCAGAGAAAACAGCCTCTTTATTCCCTCTACGGGATTCAGCTTATTAAAGTCCGGCTTTAGGGGATAAAGCGTAAAGAGAAAACCAAACTGTCCAACATTTGTGGCTATTCCGATAATCATCAAGAGAAGCATAACCACTACACTAACTTTCAGATATACATAGAATGCCTCCTTCGTAACATCGGTAGGAAACAGATAAGGACTGTTCTCCATAAAATAGCGGTAGCTGTTTAAAAGAAGATTGGCAAAATAATTCCCAGCAAAATATAGAAGAAGAACAAAGAAGAGCATAATTCCAGCGGTGTTAACATCAGTACTCTTGGCTACTTGCCCATGTTCCCTCGCCTTTCGTCGCCGATATGGCGTCGCCTTTTCAGTCTTCTCTCCTGCACTTCCGTTGGACACTTAGAACTTCCCCGAAGGTTTAAAAGATTTTACCAAAATTCCCAGAAACTCCGCATTCTTTATAGACACCTCCTATGCGGTAAGGAGAAGACCAGTGAACTACTCTTCAGTGAACTACCTACGACTAAAGTCGTAGGCTTCTGAGGGAGTTTGGTAGGTTATCCCTACCCTTATCCCTCCGGGCGGGTTCACGCCACCCACTACTCCTATCCCCGCAAATCGCAGGGATTCGGAAATACCTTCGCTTAACTTGTAGATTCTTACCTCGACCACTTTTTTGAGTCCCGTTACAAGGTCAAACCATCTCTTCTTGAACTTCCTTAAAATGTTCCTCGCTCCGTTAACGTCTGCGTTGATGAGTCCTTTAATCGGTGATAGGAAAAGTCCCCTCTTTATCCTCCTTCCGTTACCCCTACTTTCCTTTTTAACTCCCGCTCTTCTATCACAGGAGTCGGTAACGGAAGTATAGCTCTCGTCTATCAGCTTAACTTCTATCCCTAACTCTTTAAGCTTGTATGTCAAGTATTCCGTTACCTTCCCGTGAGGTAACAGCTTGAACATCTGATTTACAAGGTCGGGTAGGTTATTTTTCTTGTTTTTTGACTCTTGAACTTTCCCTATCACCACCGTCTTAACGTTGTTTAAAACCGCAAGTTTTGTTATGAGACTGCTTACCTTGTGTGCATAGTCCCTCAAAAGGTTCTTAACATTTTTCCAAAGTTTATGGAGTTTCCTTTCTAACTGAATCGTCGGAAGTCCTTTGTTCTTAAGGTTGTCAAGTCTTTTTTGAAGGTTAAATATCTTCTTGAGCTTTTTCCTGAGAAGTGTTTTTAATCCTCTACCGTTTATGATGTAGGAAACTGGATTCCCTTCTACCACACAGGTTGCAAAGTTTGAAATCCCGTAGTCTATTGCTAATACTTTGTCTCCTTTGGTTTCAGCTCCTGGAATTTCTTTCTCATACACTACCACCAGCTTAAAACTTACGCAACCGTAGGACTTATACGGAACTACTTGAACGTTGAAAACTTTAAGGTTCTCTAAGTCCTTATACCCTGTCTCTATCCATAGGTATTCAGGAAAAAATCCAAATTTTTTAAGTATGTGTTCTTTTAAGCTCTTTGATAGTGAGAGTCTTATCCGGCTTCCTTCAATCCTGAATCCTGTTTTGTCCCATGTTACTACTCTATGAGGTGTTTCAGGATTTACGTAACTTGGCGGTTTGACGGTTTCTATTCCCTTCTTTTTGAATTTTTCAGGATTTTCTAAAAACTTGAAAAAGTTTTTCCATCCTCTTGACAGTTCGTCAAGGACTATCTGAGCAGAGCGCGACTGCAGGGAACGCAGGTGTAAGGATGCATCCTTGAGTTTGTTGTATAGGTCTCTATAGTCCGGTTTTGCTAATCCGTTCTTTACGAAATAGTTAGCTTGATTCCAAAGTTTCCCAGCGTGGTAGGTGAGATATCCGAGTATTACCTGCTGTTCTATACTTAAGTACTTTAGTTCAAAAACTATCGCTCTTTTTACTTTCCTTGACATTCCTCTATGTATCTCCTAATCGTTTCAGCAGATACATTTCCAGTAGTCCCAACGTAATAGGATGGTGTCCAAAGGTGTCCACCCCAGAGCTTCTTTTTAAGCTCTGGAAACTCTTTAAATAGCTTCCTTGCTGTTATTCCTTTGAACAGTTTTACAAGAGTAGCTGGAGCAAACTTTGGATGAGCAGAAACGAAAAGGTGAACGTGGTCGGGCATTATTTCAAGTGCAAGTATCTCAAAAGCATATTTATTCGCTATCTCATGAATTAGGGTTTCCAGTCTTTCTGCTACTTTTCCTACCAAAATTGACTTCCTGTATTTCGGTATCCATACTATATGGTATGCTGTATGATAGACACAACCCTTGGTGCATTTAGCTTTTACCATACTCTTATGGTATATTATCGCTGAGTCAAAGTCAAC
>JBDOLX010000117.1:0-5045 GCA_039832905.1 Desulfurobacteriaceae bacterium
CCGGTGCATGTAGGTTTGTGTGAGTTTGAGTACTTGTTGGAAATTAAGTCTTTTAGCTTTCATATCGGAGAGGATAGGCTTTTTTTATGGTGTTGGCAATTTTCAAACACCTTCTAATAATGTTGACATATCAAATGTTAATGTTACTATTTAAGGTTAGAAATCCTCTCTCTTTCCCTTAAAAAAGGAGAGGAAATGGAAGAGAAATTTTTTAATATAAAAATTGGAGGATTCTGATGGCTGAAGAAAAGGAAAAACAGCAAGAACAAGGAAAACAATCACAAGCAGTGAAGCTAAGAGTAGATTTGCCAGATGTCATTACAGAAACTTATGCTAAGGCATATTTGGCTTATAGAATTTCCCTCGAAAATTGGTTCTTGCTGAACGAAATTTTGGCCTTTATAAAGAACGAAAAATTATCTGCCAAAGAGGTTCAAAATAGACTTCAAAAGCTTTTCTCTGTTATTAATACAGAGATTGTAAAGGAACTCGTAAAACTTAATCAGATGGCTCTTGTAAAAACTGCAAGTGCAGGAACAGAGGAAAAAGGGAAAGAAAAGAATGAACTTAGGGAGGAAAATAATGGCTGAGCAGTTTGACAGAGAAGATTTAATCAATATAGTTGCTGTTTTCCTTGACAAGCAAGGAATTAAGCCTTACGAGGTTGAAGCTAAAGAAGAGGAAGATGAAGATTTACTTCCCGATATGATTGGAGTAACGAAAAAGGAAGTAGAACTCCAAATAGCCGTTCAAGTTGAAACATGTAAAACTTTAAACAGTGAAGAAGCTAAAAGAAGGGCTAAGGCAATAGCCGACCACGTGAGGAAGAGTGGAGAAGGTTACATGCTCTTTGTTCCTGCTGAGTGTGAGGAGAAAGCCCAAGAAAAGGTGAAAAAATGGCAGATTGAAGATGTTGTTGATATAATACCGCTTGCGTTCTCAAGCTAAGGTAATAGTATGAGAAAAAAGGTACTTTTCTTGGCTCCTGAAAGTGAAACATTTTATCTAAGGTGTAAGTATCTCTACTTAATAAGAGAACTTCTATCTCGCTATAATGTAGAAGTTATAATAGGAGAAAATCCTACACTCTACCAATTCATTGAAAAGAGTTGGTTGAGCAAATTTAAGGAAGTTTCTCTTTTTAAAGCGGAGGAAGCGAGGAAAAACATTCCTATTTCTGAAAGGAATAAATATCTAGCTTCTATAAAAGAAGCAATAGAGGATATACGCGTTTCCCCTGCAAATATTGAGCTTTGGAAGTTGCTTGTCCTCGATGACTTAGCTGGAAGTATAGTTCAGGAATTTCACAAGTTACCTGAAATTAACGAAGAAGTAGGAGCAGTTATAACGCCTCTTTATCACACAAATAGAGCACAGGGATTTGGAAGTTACTATCAATTTCAACTTTACAAAACCTGTAGAGAAAAAGGAATTCCTACAATAGGAGTTGAATTTCAACAGCTTTCGGATTATTACTACTATCACTATTATTTTTATGATTTCTATATAGTAAAACAGGAATCTAGTAGTTTCTTTCTACAAGAAAAGTTAGGAGTCCCTGAGAGCCAAATATTCCTCTTAAAGGAAAAGTACGCTTCGCTCTTGACAGATACTACCCTTCCTCCACAAGCTATCCTTAAGTTATTTGAAGACATAGAGTCTTTTTCCAAAGAAATATATTCAGGAACACCTTTAATTACCGTCGTCCACAGCATATCTGAGAGATATTCTGTCAGGAGGTTAATTAGAATCCTCTCTAAAATTAGTATGGACTTTAACCTGATTATTGTTACCAATCCTTCTAGTAGCGTTCTCTTTCTCAAGGAGAGAGAAATTGTACTTGAGGCTTATGTGGACGAACTTTCAAAATCCAGATTCAAAGAGATGCTAAATCTTGATACTCCGAGGCACTCTCCTGAGTTTCTCTCAATATTCTCAGATTTGGTTATCTATACTGAACCTGCAGAGGTGAACAACTATTCATCTCTCCCCGAAAATGTCATTTACTACTCTCCTTTGAGAAGAAAAGAGAACACAAAAACAGCTATCTTGAACGATGCTCAACTAATTAGCTATGTGGAAAACAAGCTCAGAAAAGATAGAAAGAGGAAAACTTTTAGAGAATGTATAGAAAACATAATAGAATAGAGGAAACATGAAACTGAAAGGTAAGCGAGGAGTATTTTTTGTTGGGCAACCTCACCATATGAGACTATGGAAGCCTGTTCTTGAAAGACTTAAAAAGGATGGAATGGAAATTTTATACGTTACCAAGCACGTTTTCTTTCCTTTTGAGATGTCAGCTTTAAAGTACGGAATTAGTCCTCTTTATATAGAGGATCTTCTTGACGAAAAAGACATAGAATATGAAGAGGAAGAATATAAAAGACTTTCTCGTGTCTTATCAGAGCGGCATAGAAATCATAAAGTCTTCAATCTCTTTTCACCTAACTCTATTACAAAAACTCTAAGGCACATAATTAGAGAGGTAATAGCTTTCGAAAAACTTCTGGAAAGAGAAAAAATTGATGTAATCTTTGCCTTACACGAACTCAATAGATGGAGTAAATTACTTGCTTACCTTTCCTTTAGAAAGGGGATTCCTTTTATTACTTTACAAGAGGGAGCTTATTACATAAAGCATTTTTCTCTCTCCTTCCACACGGAATACTCAACAGCAAACTTAGTTTGGGGACAACAAACGGTTGACCTTTTGAGAAAGTTGGGAAATGCTCCTGAAAAAAACATCATAGTTGGAGATACACACCTTGATTGGGCAATTCCGAAATACAAAGGGAAAGAAAAGTTCTATAAGAAGAAAGTATGCAAGGATTTTTCTCTTGATTCCTCAAAACCTTTAATTTACCTGATTCAAGGAAGCGGAAAAGAGTTCTTAGAATATCCTTTGGGGGCTGTTTTAGCTCTAATGAACATTTCAGAAGATTTTAACTACATCTTGAAAATACATCCTACTGCTCAAAGAAATTACGTTGATGATTTAAGAGAAAAGTACGAAAAGGAAAACTTTAAGATAGTTCAGAACTACGATTCATACGATATACTTGCCGGAAGTGATGTTTGTGTCACGCTAGGTCTTTCCACTTTAACCTTTGAAGCATTTGCGTTTAGAAAACCGGTTCTTGAAATAGAATATAACAAAGAAGACGTATATTTTGCTAGCTACGGTGTAGCTCCCCTCGTAAAACCTCAAAAATTAACTGAAGAAATAGAAAAAGTTCTAAAAAGAGGAATTTCTCTAAAGATTAAAAAGAATATTGAGCGTTGGTTGGAGTATGTTTTCTATAAGTTTGATTGTAAAGCCACAGAACGTGTAGTAGATGTAATAAAGTTCGTTCTACGTGAAAAGGATTTCTACAGCAAGAAAAAGACAAAACCTTTTGTGTTCAAAAACGTTCCCCGGCTGAGATACTCTTTCAACGTTATTGTTTTAGGAAACGTAAATCTGATTGCCGAAACGCTGAATAGACTGCTTGACACTATCAATCCCGAAATTGACGAGATTAACCTAGTTTTTCCTAAGTCTTTAAGAAATCTTTATCTGGAATTTAAAGAAAACTTTCAAGGAAAAGGAGTTATTAATTTCTACTTAGAAAAAGACGGTAAGAACAGCTTATCTGTCCTATATAACTTTGCTATTGAAAACTCAAAAGGAAATTTCATCATTCTATTCAAGGAGGGCATTATTCCCCTTAGATTCTTTGTAAAAGAAGAAGAACTTAAAGACAACGTACTTTTAGGAGCAGTAGTTATTGATAAAGCCGGTAGGGTAAAACATCTTGGAGTTACCTTTGAACACAACAACGTAGTTTACAGACTGTATGAAGATGTTGAGTTAAGTAAAGTTCCCGTAAAAAGCAGGGAGTTTAAGGCCTTGGACTATGTTATTTTGGGTAGTAGAAAAACGTTCAGGAAAGTCGGGAAGTTTGATGAAAGGATTTCGGATTATTACTCAATGATAGATTTTACTTTGTCCGCTCATTACGCAGGAATAAGGAATGTTCTTTCTGATAAACTGATTTTTGGAATGGTATCAAACCTATCCTTTCAGCCTCTTACTCCTTACTCTCACGTGCAGTTTTACACTAAATGGAGAGGAAAGACCGAGTATAACCTTCTTAAGTATACAGAAGAAGACAAAGTGGACATTTACGAGCTTTACAAGCCCGTGGAGAGGGGTTTATCCCACGATGAAGCGGGAAGCCCTTTACTTTAGTAAGGGAAGAGGGGCACAATTCAACTTAACTTTTTTCTCCTACCTCCGATATGTAAAGAAAAATCACTAATTTTGCAAGGAGGTGTATCATGGCTTACGAGTCCATGAGCTTCGCAGTAGGGTTCAACGCTGAATATGGTGGAATCCAAAACACTCTCTTTCAAGTTCAAAAAAAGCTTGATAAGACGATGGAGCACCTTTCCAGCGGTAAGAGAATCAATGATATGAAGGATGATGAGGGTGGAAGGGCAATTGCCGACACTATGTCCTCTTGGAAAACAGGTACAGATGAATCCATTCACAACCTCAAAGAATTCATTACAATGACAAAAATTGCAGAGAAAGCTCTTAACGACGTTCAGGACATTCTACATGAAATGAAGCAGACAGTTGATAGACTTAACGGTCTTGAAACGGCAAGTGATAGAAGTGCCGCTCAATCACAGCTTGTAGAACTTGCAATGGCAATTAACAAAATTGTAACCCATACAGAATACAAAGGTTTTAAGCTTTTCAACCTCGACGAAAACAATAACAATACTTATTTGGAGCATACTGCCAGAACAGATATAGGAAACATGACAAGATATAGTGACAGATACATCAGATATGGAGCTGGGGCTGAGGACTTCCTAAGCTGGGACCTTGGAATGGATCCAAATGCTCAACACCTTGGAAAAGTTAACGGTATAAAAGTTTCAAAAGGACAAATAAGCAACTATTACTTTAATGGAAAGAACGTTGGAGAAATTGCTGAGCAAATGGGAATAGATCTTAACACTAATGACGGTATAGCTACAGCTATAAGAGA
>JBDOLX010000117.1:5055-9686 GCA_039832905.1 Desulfurobacteriaceae bacterium
AGAAGCTCTGGGTGAAAACGTTAAAGTAGATGTATTAACAGATGGTAATGTACTTATCCAAACTCCTGGTGATTTTGTGTACACAACAGGAGGAAGTGGAGCGGCTCATACAGTGAGAAGCGTAGTGTTTGACACTTATGAAATGGAATTTAGTGCTGAAGGTGCAACTACAACTACTGATGATAATGCAGTAGATACTAAAACAGAAGGAGACTCTATCAATTTAGTCGGAAATAGTAATTATGCCACAGGTGTGATGGGCAATCGTAGGAATGCTGTTTACTACGTTAATGCAAGCTCTGGTGAAGATGGAAAAGGTGGAAAATTTGTGGCTAAAAACGGCCTATTTGATGTTAATGTAATGTCTAATGAAGCTGCAGCTCTAGCAAGAGTCCAAATTGAAGCTGCTATTGTTCAGGTTAACGAACTAAGAAGCGTTCTTGCTGCAATGCAACACCAAGCTGAATCTCTCATCAATCAAAGAATGGAAGAATCTGTAGCTGCTGAAGCCCAAGTTTCTCATATCGTTGACACAGATTACGCTAAGGAACTTGCACAATTCACAAAGCAGCAGATTGCCCAGCAGGCAGGCGTCAACATGCTGGCACAGAAGCGTCAGATGGCACAGCTCATCACCCAGCTTCTCAGGTAATTCTGCTATGTTCTTTGTCAATCAGAGGGGGGCTTTTGCCCCCTTAATTTTTTTCTGTGAATAACGATTTTTAAGCTACACGAAAAACTTGATTAAATAAAGGAGGGCTCAGTGATTACTCCTCCGGAAGGGTTGACTTTCTTCTCCAATATAGATTTTCAAAAAATTTTGGACAAGCAAAAAGAGGTTCTCTCTAAGGTTAAGCTAAAGTCCATAGAAGATAAAGCTAATGAGATTCAAAAGAAAAATAAGGCTATTCTTGAAATACAACAGGTTCTTTTAGACTTCCAAACAAGTATTAGGTCCTTCTTTGAAGAGGTAGACTTTTACAAGGCCGAAGTTTCTAACGAAGAAGCCTTAAACGTAAGAGTCAGGAACAATGCTCAAAAAGGAACTTATTACTTAGAAGTGAAAGAAACAGCTCATACTCAGCAAATCTTATCAAATGATAAAGTAAAACTTACAGATGTTGTGGTTTCGGCCGGAAAAACATTTAAAGTAACGTTAGCTTTGGATGCTAAGGAAGGAAGCTACTCAAATACCAAAACTATATCAATTACAGCCTCAAATGACATGACGCTTGATGAACTAATAGAAGCTATAAACCAGAAAGCTTTAGATGAAGGAATTCCTGTAATTGCATCTAAAGTTAAAGTAGAGGAAGATAAGTACAGCCTTATGTTGGCCACCACAAAAACCGGAGCTAAGTACAAGTTTGTGAAGATTGAAAATACCGATTCTGCAGGACATTTTGGCGGTTTTGAAGATAGTAATGTTGATGGTGTGGATAATAATAGTAAGTATACAACCGTTCAGAACTCTACAGATGCAGTTATAAAACTGGGAAGTGTGGAAATTAAAAACTCTTCCAATGAATTCAAGGAAATTTTTCCCGGAGTTGATATAACTGTAAAGGAAAAAACAACCTCTTCCGTCAAGATTACGATAGACGACAATAAGGAAGGAGTAAGAGAAAAAATTAAAAAACTGGTTGAAACTTACAATAAAGTTATAGACTCTTTGAACAAATACGATTACTACGACGAGGTCACAGGAAATACCGGCCCTTTGTTCGGGGAATCAGTCATTTCCATGATAAGGGCTAACCTCCTTGACATAATTGGAAGTAATGCCGTAGTTGAAGAAAATTCCGATTTAGAAGGATTCAGAAATATTTTTCAGGTAGGAGTATATCTCGGTACTGACGGGAAACTACACATCAGAGATTACGAACTTGACTATATTCTTTCGACGGAATTTGACAAAGTAAAAACATTGTTTAGGACCAACGATAGGTGGATTTCTGCAAAAGGAGTTGACGAGTCCGACTTAGGAACGGAATCTGTTCTTGATGCCGGCGGTAAGTTTTCGGTTATGATAGGTGCACTTAAGCTTACTATAGTGGCTTCAAAAGATTATACTCTTCCAGAACTTGTCAGAGCAATAAATGAAGAGGCCGAGAAAAAGGCTATTCCTATAAAAGCCTCTGTAGTAAGAGTGGAAGAGGGAGGAGATTATGTGTATAAACTCCTTTTGGAGGGCACGAAAAGTGGAGAAGATTACAGGATAAAATGGGTAGAGAGTGATTCGGCCGTTCTCTACGATATTCTTGATGGCGATGCTACAGGTAGTTACGACGAAGACGACGGAAGCCTTAAGATGGTTCCCGGTTACAAAGATTTGGATTCCGCAGTAGAGGTTATGGTAAAGAGGATAGACTCCCTTTTAAATGGCCGTAACGGCATAATTAACCTTATTCAAGATAGATACCAAGCTCAGCTTGATATTTTGAAAACCCAATATGAACGTGCTCAAAAGGAGATAGACAGGGAAATTGAAAGGATGAAAGAAGAATTCCTAAGGTTAGAAAAGATAAAAGCAGAAATGCTCTCCATTCAGAATACCCTCAAGAGCTACTTTAAAGTAGGAGAGAAAAATGATTAACCCTAACAACGTGTACGGTAAATATCAAACTGCTACTTTAACTCCCGAAGAAGCAGTTCTCAGACTTCATGAGAAGCTCCTTGAAAGGATGGAAACTATAGAGAAAGCTATCAAAACTATACAATCTCTTGAGCCCAAAGACTTTGAAAAGAAAAAAGAAAATTTAGAGTTGATTTCTAAAGAACTAGAACTGATACTTGAAAGTGTAGATGCAATAAAGGGTATGCTCAGCGAGGAAACTCCGGAAGAGCTGAAGAAAAAGTTAGAATCGGTTTACAACATTTTTAAAGTTACTGTAATCGTCGCCTGTTACCACGAAGATACCAAAAAACTTAACGAAGCGAGGAAAATTTTGCTTCCTTTGTACGAAGGTTGGAAGGAATACGTTGAAAAAAGCTAAGGTTTGTAGGTTTTGTTAACTTTGCTTTTTAACTTTATTTTATCTAACCTATCTTTTAGGATGAAGCTTCTAGCTTCAATAATTTCTAAAGCTTTAGTAAATGCCATAAACCCTTCAAAGGTTGGAAGCTTTCCTTGTTTAATTTCGGATTTTATTTCTTCCAAAAGTGTTTTAAGTTTTTGATAATCCATTTTGTTCTTTCTTACTTCTTCTAAAAGTTGCTCATAAGGATTCATCTTACAAATTCCGGTATCTGTGTCCAAATTTCTTTTGTAAAGTCTGAGACGGAGATTAAAAACCAGTTTGAAAGAAAGTACATTATTAGAAGGGCTAAAAGCAGTTTGGGAACAAAGGTTAAGGTCATCTCGTTTATTTGGGTTGCCGCTTGAAAAATGCTTATGACTATACCTATTACAAATATAGCTGCAAGCACCGGAGAAGTTAGAAGAAAGGCCAGCTCTAAGGTTCTCTTTATTAGGTCTGCGGCAATATCAATATCCACCGTTCTTGCCCTGCTATAATTTATTTTACTATTTTTAATTTTAACACTTTTAACACTTGCAAGGGACGTCGTGAACACACAGGCAGAAAAGTATAGTCTTAACTGGAAAACATTAGCCCCCGAATTTCTCATCATAGGCGGTGTTGTTTCTATCGTCATTTTAATGGTCATTCCCATTCCCGCCTTCTTGGTTGATTTCTTGATAGCCCTGAGTGTTTCTTTTTCTCTTATGTTGCTCATTACCAGCATGTACATTAAGAATCCCCTTGAGTTCTCTATATTCCCCACTCTTTTGTTGGTGGCTACGTTGTTTAGACTTTCTTTGAACGTTACAACGACAAAGAGAATACTCCTTTACGGAGACCAAGGTCCAGAGGCGGCGGGGAAAATAATAAAAACTTTCGGACAATTTGTTGTTGGAGGAAACTTTGTAGTAGGAATTATCATCTTTCTTATCTTGGTAATAATTAACTTCGTGGTTATTGTAAAAGGTTCTGAAAGGGTTGCTGAAGTAGCAGCAAGGTTCACTCTTGATGCCATGCCGGGAAAGCAGATGAGCATAGACGCAGACCTCAGTGCCGGTCTTATAACAGAAGAGGAGGCCAAAAAGAGGAGACAGGAAATAATCAAGGAAGCTGACTTTTACGGGGCTATGGACGGTGCAAGTAAATTTGTTAAAGGAGACGCCATAGCTGGTCTTATTATAACTGCGATAAACATCATAGGCGGTATCGCTATCGGGGTTCTTCAAAAGCATCTTCCAATATCTGAAGCACTTTCCACCTATACGATTCTTACTGTTGGTGATGGTCTTTCAAGCCAAATACCTTCCCTTTTAACTGCGACAGCAACCGGAGTTATAGTTACAAGGGCCGCATCCGAAACAAACTTCGGAAGGGACTTTCTAACTCAATTCTCAAGATACCCCAAGACTTTAATCTTGACGGGAATGTTCTTGGCTCTCTTAGGAGTCGTTCCCGGATTTCCAGCCTTTGTTTTTGTTCCTCTAGGGGCGTCACTAATATTAACGGGATACCGTCTTTCAAAAAAGGCAGAGGAAGAATACAGAAGAACTTTAATGCTTGAGGAGCTCAAGAAGAAGGAAGAAGCCGAGAAGAAGGAAGAGAGTGAAG
>JBDOLX010000118.1 GCA_039832905.1 Desulfurobacteriaceae bacterium
TTTCCGACAGGTTGTTCCACTACAAGGAACTTGTCAATTTCATTACCGTTAGAAAAAATCTTTCCATTCTCAGAAACATAAATATTAGAAGAAGTAACCCTTATTCTGTTCCCCGTAGCCCCAATAACGTAAAAACCCGAATTTGTTCTCAGGAAACCCTCTCCATCAACCTTAAAACTACCATCCCTAGTTATAAACCTTTTTCCATTCTCATCTTCAACAACGAAAAAACCTTTCCCTTCTATAGCAAAGTCAAGTTTATTTCCTGTCTCCCTGACAGGGCCCTGTTCAAGATAAATTACATTATTAACAGTACCAGCATAATTGAGAGTAAGGTTATAAGTAGGAATATAACCTACAGGATGAGGGTCTTTCGGCTTAGAAGGAGGATGCTGTGTCAAAGGAACGTAAATAGTAGAAAACTTTACCCCTTCTCTCTTATACCCTGTAGTATCTGCATTCGCTATATTGTTACTAACAGACTCAAGCTTTCTTTCCATTGCTTTTGCACCGGAGGCGGCCACAAAAAGCAACTGCGCAGTAATGCTCATCTTTTCTCCCCTACATTGCCTTGCCCTTCTACAGGTTTCTTATCAAGTAAGATTGTAGAAGTGGAAGATGAAAAAATTATAAACCTTGTTCCTTCATAAGAAAACACTATTAACCTGTCCTCACTGGTAATAGGAACAATCTTTACTCCTTCTATGCCTTTCAGAAAAATCCTTCTTCTTTCAAGGAACTTAAGCAAAAAGATTAACAATAAAATTAGAACAAGGAAGGCAAGTATGCTTCTAATATACAAATCAGTCATTACTTTCCTCATCAACAATTGACAAAATCCTAATGCCTACCTTGTTGTTCTCAACTACAATTTCCCCATAGCCAAAGAATCTATCATTCACATAAATATCCACCGGTTCATCTACATACTTGTTGAGAGTAATAATCTGGTTCTGTTCAAGCTCCAAAACCTCTTTAAGGAGCATCTTACGTTTACCAAGAACCACAGAAATAGTAACGGGAATATCTTCTAAAAGGGCGAGCCTATCCTTCTCCATCTAACTTACCACCAATTTTGTTTCAGGAAAGTTTACCTCTTCTCCTTTTTTCCAGCAACTACTCCTCATCTCCCCTGTAAGCTAAAGGAAGGATGTCGGAAAAACTGACCTTCCTTTTTGCAGAACGAAAAGTTTTATCAGCTTTTTCTCTCTGAAAACTCCCTTCTACAGCAGAAGCTTTTAAGCTCCACCTTAGAAACTCAACTATGTCAGACTCTTTTTCACTGGCATATTTTGGAATATTGTCACCGTAGACAAAATAGAAAAGGGCTCTTACGAACTTTTCAGGATCATCGGTTTTTATCTGTTCTGACAACACTTCAAAAAGCCTTTCTATAAGCCTTGTTTTAAAGCCTCTCGGAAAGAGAGAATCCAAACTGATTTCCTTATCCTCACTCTCCACCGAAAAGGACACTCCTCTAAGCATTTTTGGTTTCAGTTTCAGCATCTCCCTTTTCCTCCAAAGCCTTTAAAAATCCACGAACGTTTGAAAACTCCGGTTCTTTAGGAATTTCAATCCCGAAATATTCCTTTATTTCTTCAGGCACGAACCTTGCACCACCGCCGGCAAAAATCACTTTACCGTAAGTATCTATAAAGTCCTTTATTTCCGGCTTAGAGTTTAACTTAGTGATTATCTCTCTCATGTAGTGAAGGGCTATTCTTTCCTTTATGGGTTTCAAATCTATTTCCTTTCCACCATACACAACTTTGTCTTCTTCAAGCCACATCTTAGCTTTCTTAAGGTCTACAGGCTTCTTCGTTAACTTCTTCACTTCTCTTGCCAAGGTATCGGCCATCTTCATAGTCCCTTCATTTTGAAAACCTGTCGTGTAACCTGCTCCCACTATCTGACCTCCCCTAACAAAAACAAGGTCTACCGTCCTATCTCCAATGTCCACTATCACGGCATTTTCCGGAGTCCCAACATCAAGCCAAATTCCTACTCCCTGAGGAAACACCAAAACCTCAAAACGAAACCTCTCTCCATTTATTTCAAAAGACGATACATAGTCCCTTATGAGTTTCTTCTTTTTTCCCCTCTTAATTTTCCCCTCAGGGTCAAAAACGATGATTTCTTTGTCAAATTCCGACAGAGCTATAGAAACACAAACTTTCTCGGGAAGTATCCTGTTTTCCCTCATCAGTTCATATATTAAGACAGGCGTATAAACCACAGAAAAATCTTCCTGATAAGTATCTATCAATCTTGTTTCAAAGTTTTTTGCTTTTTCTCCAGCAAGATAATAGTTACCTTTGTAGTAAATGTCCGGCGTAAGAGCTCCCTCAAGGCCACTTGTGTTATCCTCAAACTGAGCAACAGCAGAAGGAATACGAACAAGTCTTAACTTACCTTCTTCTTTCCAAGCTCCTTTCAAATAAGAGTAACCAGTATCTGTAGCAAGGAGCTCTACTTTCTTCCAGTCCTCCATCACCATCCCCCGATCAGTTATAAGTATAACACGAGTCAGGCATTATATCAGTTATAAGTCATCAGTTATTAGTTATAGGTTAAAGGTATTCAATCATTCTGAAATTTCAACTTCCTTTCTTTAGTCAAAATTCCTAGAAGGCTAAAAAACACAATAATTTTACAGCTTTACTTTACCACCTTCCTAACACCTTCTTAAAGATTTTAGCAATAACTGATAACAAATACACAAAACACAACAACTGATAACTGAATAATTAAAAGCTCTATCAAGCCACTTCACTGCTTTTTGGAGTGATTGGATATTCGCTTCTTTGAGAAACAGAAACTCTTGCTTGAGTTTAGGAAGTAGTTTTTTGTATTCATAGTAATTCCATTTCTTACCTTCTCTTTCGTAATCCTCCTTTGCTATTTCAAGGAGCTTGTTATAAACAAACCTGCAATGTCCTATCTGGCGATTTAGAAACTCTACCTGCTCCCTCAATGGATAGAGTCTGAATCTGTAAACGTAGAGCATTGCTTGTTTCCTACCCTTTAACGGTAAAGTTAAGCTTAACTCTCATTCAAAACAACGGCTTGCGCCGTGCGCTGTATCTCTTCTTTGAAAAGGAGAGAATTAGCGCAAAACTTATCCTAAAACACTGTAGTAACCACCAAAGCCTTGCTAATTTGAAAGTACTATTTGAGGAAAACAATCAATCAAGAAGAAGGCAATTTTTGCTTCCATCAAGAACAGTAACTCAGTTCCTGATAACTGATTCCGAACATCAACAACCGATAACTGATTATCAAAACATAATTACTAATAACTGATACCTAATGTAGCTTCACCCTTTTTCTATTTTATCAACGGCCATTACTTTTTCTTTGTCTGCCACCTTTATGTAACCCATTGTAGTAACTGGACTCGTATGTCCCATAAGCTCCTGAATAATCTGGATAGGTATCCCTCTACGAGACAACATTGTTCCATAGGTATGCCTTAGCCGATGAGGAGTAACGTTCAGGTCTCCAGCCTTTTTCCCAATAGACTGAATGGTCTGATAGAGTGTTTGATAGTGTATCCCTAAAGGTAGGACATTTTGCCTATTTTCCCAAAGCCATTCAGTGTATTGATTTCTCGGCATAGGAATACGTCTCTCTTTTCGCCCTTTTCCTCTAACTCTTATCCAAATAACTCCCTCTCTGTCTTTTTCAAGATTAAACTGATTGACCGACAAAGCTTCACTTGCCCTTAATCCTGCCAGTCCCATTAAGATTACTGCCGCTAGCTTCCAAGAAAAACCTTCCTTAGCTCTTTCTTTTGCAATTCTTAGCATTTTCCAGAATACTTCTTCGGAGACAGGTTTTGGAAGCTCCTTTCTGGTTCTCGGCTTTATAAAGTCTGGGACTTCTGGAAGTTCTATCTCGGAAAAGTCTCTGAGAAACTTTCTCAAGGACTGATAAGCTGCTATCGTCTGTTCCCTAACAGAGCTTGAAATGATATTTCCTATTGCGTGGGCAATTTCAGGCTTTGAAAGAGGGAGCTCCCTGTCCCCAATAGTAGAAAGGAGCTCTTTTAGGCGACGGCGGTAAATCTGGAAAGTTCTGGGGGATAGTTTATGTAGTGCGTAAGTCTCCCATTTTGATATAGCTTTCTGGAAAGTCATTTTTCCTATTCCTTACTTCGCATTTTATAGAAAAACGACGGGCTAAAAAAGAGTCGTTGTGCTCCAAGTATTTTCTCTCGTCATCTACATAGATAAGTTATCTTATCTATGTAGAATTTTATGACTTCTTTAAGTGTGTGTCAATCTAATTCCTTTTGTGCGTATAGAATTTATACAAAAAAGTTTTATGAGTTGTTCCTTGAAATCCAATAAATTATTGATAATATTTTCATGTGAAAATAAAATTTGAACAAGAAAACCGCAAGGAGGACAGCGATGAAATGTGTAATTCCTCTTTCTGTTTTAGCAAAACTTGGCAAATATGGAGTAAAACAGTATAAGCCGTATAACGATGCTAAAAAACTTCTGCCTGAAAAGTTCCAACTGAACGTTGTGGAGGAGGCTGAAGTAGGCAAGGCTATCAAGATAGAAAACGAGGAGGACCTTTTAAGATTTTTTGCGTATTTCATAGAAGAGCTGCTCGGCAGAGGTGAAACCGTTGGTCAGAGAATTACGTATGAAGGGGTGCCTTTAGATAGATACGAGAAGTTATATAGGGAGCTCCTTGAGTGTGAAAGGGACAAGAGTCTTTACTGGGAGAGGCTACAAACGGCTGAGAAACTGGCCAGAACCCTTGAAAAAGAACTAGAGGAGCTCCGTAAGGAAAGAGAAGATCTAAAGAAAGAGAACCAGCAACTCCTGGAAAAGATAGAAGAACTAAAAGATAAACAAGAGCGTTTAGAGCTTACCAGAAGGATTGAGAAACTCTTGAAGCTGGCCGAAAAGCTTCCAGAGGTAGAACGACAAGAGGTTGAAGAGCTGGTTAAGGAGCTCCAGGTAAAACTTAATGGGGAAGAGGGATAACGTTGAGGTGTGAACTACTCCGCCCTTACGGACGGGTCTTCTGGATGGGGAGATAATTCCCTACCAGAAGCTAGGTCCATGACAGGCGAAGTAGTTCACTGGAAGGAAGAAGTTACCCCGAACTAAGAAAGATAAAAATCTCTGAAATTTCTTCTCTTAAAGTGTCGTATATTATGTCCATTATGTAAGGAGAAATTAAGGCCAAAAAGAGTAGCACTATAGAAATTTGAACTGGAATTGCAACAAAGAACACGTTCATTTGGGGCATAACTCTTGCAACTAAGGCCAAGGATATGTTGAAAAGGAGAACTATGAGTACTATGGGAGAAGCTATCTGAATGCCTAAGGAAAAGGATTGGTTAAACTTTTTTACGAGCATCCATAAAAAAGAACTTTCTATTTGACAGTGAAGGGGCGGATATTTTAAAAAACTTAAATAAAGTGCCTGTATCATGGCATCAAGGAAGCCACCTGTTACAAATAGCATCAGCATCGCTATAAGAAAGAATCTACCGATTATTACTGATTGGCCTGCCGTTGGATCAAATATGTGTGCCATTGCAAAACCTCCCACCGTTCCTATTATGTCACCGGCAAAAACGGTGGCGGTGAAGAAGAGCCTTATCCACAAGGTTACTGCGAATCCGAAGAATACATCATTTAAAATTCCCAAGAAAAGCTCCAGAGGTGATTCAAAAACCTTTGTATCAAAAATGATTCCTTTGGCTGTTAATAGTAGTGTAAGCATTAAGGCCAAAAAAAGATTAAGAGTTACCCTGACAGCTATAGGTAGGGCAGGATGATTTATGACAGGAACGAAAGACAATATGCTTGCAGTTCTTATCAAGACTAAAATGTAGGTTAGAACGAAGCTCTTATACTGAAAGACAAAACCAAAGTCCATCAACTTCCTTCGGTGCTTGCAATGTTAATCACGAGTTTCCCTTCCTTTAGAAGCTGTTTGGCTTTCTCTACAATCTCCTCTTTCGCCTTTTCAACATCTGGCGGTGAGAATTCTGAAATACTTAAGTCTTCCTCAAAGGCTGTTCTCATAGCTTGTGGCATGTTGCTCAAAAACTTTTCTCTTATGGATTCATCAGAACCGTAAAGAGCGGCCAAAAGAGTTTGTCTGTCCACAGCAATAATAAGGTTTTGGATACCTCTATCGTTTGCATAAAGTAGAGATTCAAAGGGAAACAGAATGTTTTCCAACCGCTGGGCCATTTCCGGAGCTTTTTCCCTTATCATTTCAAAAAGTTTCCACAGCTCACTTCCAAAAGACCTGAGTATTTCTGCTGTCCTTTCTATTCCTCCTACCTTTTCGGAAGCAGCTATTTCTATCAGTTTCATGTTGTCAACTAAGGAATCGCTGGTAACGTTTATAACTTCTGGGGATATCTTTTCCATTTCTGCTATTCTCAACAGTATATTGACTTTTTGTTCGTCTGGTAGTTCAGAAAGAATTTCTACTGCTTTTTTGTTCGAAAGAATAGAAACGATAAAAGCAAAAAGTTGAGGATGCTCGTCTTTAAAGTTTTCTACAAGTAAGGTAGAGTCTATTATGTTGGCAACCGAGAGCTTTTTTTTGGCATCCTGTAAAGCTAAGGTCTTCTCAACAATTCTTCTTATGCTTTCATCGTTCCTTGAAGCAAGTTCAAGGACTTTCTGTAAGAATTTCTTGCTCGGAGTTTTTGCAAAAGGTCTGTTGTATAGTTTAAGGAAATCTACAGCCGCTTTCATTATAAGCCTGGGAGGAACAGCCTTTATCTTCATCATTAAGAAGGCAAGCTTCTGAATTTCGCTTTCTTCAAGATGTTCCATTACTTTGAAAGCAACTTCTTCTTCCAAAGATAAAAGAAGAATAGCTGCTTTTTCTGAGTTTGTCATGACCTACTTTTCCTTAATAGCTTTTCAATTCCTCCTTTCGTTTTAAGGCTTTTTTTCTCCTTAAGCCTTTTCACGAGGATAGCAACCAGTTCTTCAACAGAAGTATATTTTACCTCAGATGAGTTTAGAATAGCACTGTCAATTGTAACTTTTAGCCTGCTACTAAGAGTAAGAAGCATTTCATGGAATAAGGGAACTTTTTTATCGTGGAGAATTCCCAAAAAAGTACCTCCCGATAGTCTACAGAAGTTGCCTATTTTTCTTTTCCTTATTTCGCTACCTATTTCGCTGAGGACTCTGTCTCCTTCTTCCCAACCTCTCGTAAGGTTAACAAAAAGAAGTCCTTTTACGTCAAAGGCTGTGTAATATAAGCTCTTTTTGGGAAGGAAAAATAGTATTTCTTTCCAGCGGGAAAAAACCGGAAGTCCAGTAATAAGGTCCCGAAAGAATGCTTCTTTTCTAAACTTTTCTAGGTCTTCTGTAAGTGAAGAATCTTTTCCAATGTCCAAGACCCCTACGGTTTCTAGAATTTTTGTAGCGACATCAGTAACTTCCGGATAGAATGCTTTACCCTTGTCGTTTTCTATGATATTCAGAGCAGCTTCTAAAGAAAGCGCTCCTCTGTAGGGTCTCTCTGTGGTGATGGCGTCAAAGACATCGGCAATGCTTACAATGTTAACGTAAACGGGAATTTCTCTGTAGTTCATTCCGTAAGGGTAACCTTTTCCGTCTATCCTTTCGTGGTGTTTAAGAATAATGTCTAGAATGCGCGGAATTTTTCTTTTTTTTTCTTTTAAGAGTTCAAATCCTAAGATAGGATGCTTTTTAACCAGCTCTCTTTCTACAGGTGTTAGTGCTGTCGGTTTTAACAAAATAGCATCGGGTATACCTATTTTGCCTATGTCATGCAAGAATGCGCCTATATAAATTCTGCTAAGCTCTTCTCCTGTAATTCCAAGTGCTTGAGCTATGAGTAGAGAGTATAAGGCCACTCTATTAGAATGTCCCTCTGTATAGGTATCTCTGATAGAAAGAGCTTTAAGAAGAAGAGAAAGTGATTTGAACCAAGGGTTTTCTTTCTTAATCCTGTAGCTCTCTTCAAAAGCTCTTCTTAGTAAGTTTTCTTTTGCATTTAGCTGTTTAACCATCTCCTAATAATCTCGGCCGCTCTCTTGGGGTCTTCCTTAATTTTGGATTCTATATGTTTTAATATGGCCTGTAAAGCTTTGTCTACTTTAACACTTTCAGGTTCATACTTTAACTCTTCTATTTTAAGCCCTGGAACGAGTTTAGCAAGCTCTGATAAAGTAAGTGGAGCTTTTTCAAGATCTACTTTCTCTAAGAAAGTTTCTATACCTTCTTCAGCTGATTGTACTGGTTTTTCGGGAACCCCGGTAGTTAAGAGTTCTTCTATGGATTTCGTAGCGAGGGCTCTTTCTTTTCTTCTTTTTAAAATAAAGAGTGCAACTATAAGAACGATTAAGAGGATTATAAAGGCTCCAAAAGCGGCGATAATTGCCCATTTCGGAATTCCAAACCTTTTAGAGAGGCTTTTAACAGGAGCTGGTAGGGCAATTTGCTTAGAAAGGTTGATTTCCACCTTTTCCGCTACGCTTTCAAATGGTAAAGAAGCAACTGTTACAACGTCTCCTCTTTTCGGATTATATCCGACGGCGGTTTTTACGGCTCTTTCTATTTCTTGGAGCTCTTCTTCTGTTATTGGTAAGTATTCAAGCTTACCATCTTTTTCAATGTACTTACCGCTTACTAGTACAGATATGGTGAGCCGTTTTATTACTGGAGAGTTAAGGATTTTCTTCCTTCTTATTTCTCCCGTATTGTAGTTTACGATAGATTTCTTTTTCTCTACTTTTCCCTTTTTACTTCCCAGCTCTCCAATTACTTCAAAATCCCTTCCAACAGGAGGAGGAAGATTAGAGGTCGTCCCCGGAATTCCTCCTAACGGAGGAGAGGACATTGCAATTTCTTTTTCTCTTTTTTCACTCACAATGGCACTTTTGTCCGGATCGTAGAAATGTTCTTCAACCTCTTCTTGAGTAAAATCAAGGTCAATGTTGGCTTTAACAGAAACCCGAGAAGTACCGTAAACCTTTGCAAGGAGCGCCAGAATTTTTGTTTCTATTTCCCTTTCAATCTTCTTCTTTATCCTGAACTTTTCTTCTACCTCATCGGAAGAAGACGTTTTGAGAACTTCTTCTGCAAGGTCGTTTCCGAACTGATCTACAATGGATACGTTTTCGGGTTTTAAGTTCCTTATAGACTTAACCAAAAGATTGATTATTCCCCTTACCTGTTCTTCAGTTAGCTTCTCCCCGGGATAAAGTTCCAGAACAACAGAAGCTCTCGGTTCTTCATCTGAAAGAAAGGCTGTGTCTTCAGGAAAAGAAACTATCACCTTTGCAGATTTTACCGGAGCTAAACTCTCTATACTTTTAGCAATTTCATTTGCTATAGCTTGTTGATACAGAATCTTCATTTGATATTTGCTCATTCCAAACTTAGGCTCTTTAAAGAGCCCGAAATCAATTCTGCCGCTTGAAGGAATTCCCTTAGATGCAAGTAAGATTCGTGTAGAGTAAACAAATTCTTTGGGAACGTAAACTGATTTCCCGTCTGAAGATACCTTAAAGCTTATTCCTTCCTTTGAGAGTTCTTTGACAACCTCCTCTACTGCGGAAGGGTTTAGGTTTGTAAAAAGCGGAGCAAAATTTTCTTTGCTTGTACCGGGGAAAAAAACATAGAAAAGAAGAGCCACGAAAACAAAAAAACTAGCGATTCCGCCTAAGACTATGTGCTTATGCCTTTCAAAAAAAGAGCGTACTTTTTCCTTATCTAAGGTGCTCAGTTTTTCCCTAACACCTTTTACGTCCATTTAATTAGACCTGCATGTGTACGAAAGTTTGGTATGTTTGCAAGATTTTGTTTCTAATCTGGACTGCAGCTTTGACGGCAAGCTCAGCTTCAGTTGCGGCAACTACTGCCCCTAGAATGTCATCGTTTTTACCGCTTGCAATCTCTACAGCCTTGAACTCAGCCTTTTTAACTACTTGATTTAACTTCTCAACCTCATCCTTCAAAGTTTCAGCAAAACTCTTATAGCTTTTGTCTGAGGCTTTACCATTTCTTAATTCTTGACCATTTAAGAGCTTTAACTTTATCCCTTTTACTTCCATTTTTTCCCTCTATCGTTAAGTTTTAAGTATGTCCAGGGTAATATTAATTAGGTTTTTAGCGTTATTTGCAACATTAACGTTGGCCTGATACATTCTACTGGCTTCTATTAAGTTTGTCATCTCTTCTGCCGGGTCTATGTTTGGATATTTCACATAGCCATCTTTGTTAGCATCTGGATTTCCGGGCTCATACTTTATAATTGGGGGGCTTTTGTCTTTAACAACTTCATCTACTATGACACCGTATACTTGATTTTGTGCATCTAAAAGGACAGCCTTAAAATGGACATCTCTCCTTTTGTAGTAGCCCCCTTCAGGAGTAGAAGTAGAGTCCACGTTGGCTAAGTTGCTTGCTATTACTCCTATTCTGAGTCTTTGAGCTACCATGCCAGAAACGGCAACGCTTATAGTTTTAAGCAGACTCATGACTACCCACCTCTTTAAGCTGTTTTTCGCCTTCCTGTTTTTCATCGTTTGCTATGGTAACAGCCAGCAGATTGTTTTCCACAGTTCCAAGCTTTGTTCTAAACTTTGGTTCTCCGTTTATAACTAAACTTACGTCTTCGGGTGAAAAGCTTAAAACGTCTCCTTTCTTAAGAGATAGCAGCTTTCTCAAAGTGAAAGGATAGAAAATTCTTGCTTCAACTTCTACGGAAGAATTCATAACTTTTTCTCTTAAAATCTCTTTCCAACCTTTGACTCTTTCTTTCAAGATTCCTTGATACAAAAGGTCGCAAATCTCCAAAAAGTCGTAGTCTATAGCTAAGGAAACTGGAAACTTCCATATGTGTAGTTTAAAATTTATATCTGCCCAAAAAAGAGAATGCTTTAGGGAGTAAGCAACTACTTCGGCCGAGTTGTTTTCGTATCCTGTAATTATTGCTTTTACCTTTGCAAACTCTCTTGTTGTTACCTCTTCTAAGACTGAAAATAGATGATTCCAGAAAAATTTAACTATGTCCCAGTCAACAGCAGAATTTATTAGCTTTCCGACAAGTTCATGTGGATACTTTGAGAGTTTGGAATTGCTTAAAAGAGAATCCACCAAAAGAGGAAAAAGGTCTTTCGGAAATAGTAGAAATACGGGATATGAAGCTTTAGCAATGTTAACAAAGGAGATTTCACCTTTTAAAAGAAGGAGGTCTTGCCTAGAAAAAACGTCTTTTTTTGATAAGTTCACTAAGTCTAACTCTAAGGTAGTATTGACTAAAGAAGAAACGGAAGATGTAAACTCGCTGATTAGAGAAAGGACATAGGTATTTACAAATCTGTAGTCTGAAATCACAGAAGAGGGAATTTTGTCTAATCCCTTTGAGATATTGCTTGTTTCGCCTTCTGAAACTGTAATGTCTTCTTTTGTAGATGGTGCTCTCCCCTTTTCTTCCTTTCTTTTTACGGCCGGAACTTCATCAAGAAGTGCTAAGAGTTCTTCGTCCGATAGAACTTCCCTTAGAGTATTACCGTTTAAGAACTTACCGTTACCGCTGTTTTTTCTTTCCATTTCCTTTAGCCCGAATTCCTTTTAAAGGCTTCTACGATAAACTTTTTAAGTCCTATACCTCCAGCTTCGGCGATTTCTTCTCCGAGCTGAACAAAAAATAGATTCTCCCAAAAACGGGTTTGAGAAGAAAAGAATGGGTTCTCCTCTGTAGAGGAGAGTTCTGCTAAAATCTTTTGTATGAAAATCGCTTCAAACTCTGTTGCCGCCTTCCTGATTTGTTTTTCCGGGCTCTTAGCATCAAGAATCGTCTTAACCTCAGAGATAGAAAAGATGGAGCTCATCCCTTTCTCCTTTCAGTCTGTATGTTCCCTATGTAAAGCTAAACCATCTCAGGCATCTGTCGATATTATAAAAGATTGGACCTAATCAGACAAACTTTTGTAAGAGATAAGAGAGAGGTAGCTCTAGCGTGATTCCCTACGGCAAACACTGGATAGATGAAGAAGATATACAAGCTGTTGTTGAAGTCTTAAAATCGGACTTTATAACCCAAGGACCCAAAATTAGGGAGTTTGAAGAAAAACTTGCCGTCATTTGTGGGGCAAAGTATGCAGTCGTATTTAACTCGGGAACTTCTGCCCTTCATGCAGCCTACTTTTCCCTCGGTTTAAAGGAAGGAGATGAATTTATAACTTCACCGCTTACTTTTGTAGCTACTGCAAATGCTGGCTTGTTTCTTGGGGCAAAGCCTGTGTTTTGCGATGTAGAAGAAGACACAGGAAACATAGCTTCAGAATTTTTAGAAGACAAAGTTACCGAAAAAACCAAACTTATATCTGTCGTTCACTATGCCGGACACCCTTGCGATATGGAAAAGGTGAAAAAAATAGCCGACAAGTACGGACTTGCTGTAGTTGAGGATGCTTGCCATGCTTTAGGAGCAAAGTATAAAGGCACAAAAATAGGAAGTTGTAAATACTCAGATGTTACAGTCTTCAGTTTTCATCCCGTTAAACACATAACAACGGGTGAAGGAGGAGCTGTTTTAACGAATAGAGAAGATGTATACGAAAAGCTTCTTATGTTTAGAAATCACGGAATAACAAAAGATAGCAGGCTTTTTACAACTATTCCTGACGGTGAATGGTATTACGAGATGCAGTTTTTGGGATTTAACTACCGCATGACCGATATTCAGGCATCTCTTGGAATTTCTCAGCTGAGAAAACTTGATAAGTTTGTAAAGAGAAGGAGAGAAATAGCTGAAATTTATAGTAGAGCATTTAAGAACAATCCTTACTTTGAAACTCCTGTAGAGAAAGAATATGCTTATCATTCCTACCATCTATATCCTATAAGATTAAAAGATAAAAGGAAGAGGGAGGATATATTTAGACTCTTGAAAGAAAAGGAATTGGGAGTTCAAGTACATTACATACCGGTCTACCTTCACCCTTATTATCAAAGACTTGGATACAGGAAAGGAAAGTGTCCGTTGGCAGAGGAGTTTTACAGTAGAGAAATAAGTCTACCAATTTACCCTAAGATGACAGAGAAAGAAGTACATCATGTTATAAATGTTGTAAACGAAACATTTAGAAAGTTCTGAAGGAAAAAGGAAATGAGGGTCAAAATTTTATACTCTAAGCTTTAGGATAAATTTTGTGCTGTATCTCCCCTGGGAAGATACAGCACACGGCGTAAGCCGTTGTTTTTGACTATGCGTTAATGATAAACAGGCGTTATTGCTTGTTATTCTTCGTGAATGTAGTATACTATGCGTATGGGAAAAGTGAACTTGAAACCCAACATAAGAAGAGGGAGAACCTGCGTATATAACTGCAACTACCACATAGTTTTTTCAACCAAGTACAGGCGGAAAGTCTTAACTCCCGAAGTGGAAGATTATCTCAAGAAAGTAATAGTAGAAACAGGAGTAGAAAAAGGTTTTGAAGTAGCGATGGTGGAAGTAGGAGAACAAGACCACGTTCACCTCTTTGTATCAGCACACCCGAAAATAGCTCCTTCATACATAGTAAAGATGGTAAAGGGAATAAGTGCAAGAAAACTGTTTTTAAAGTTTCCAGAGCTTAAAAAGAAATTGTGGAAAGGACATTTGTGGAATCCGTCCTACTATATAGAAACAATAGGTTCAATTTCTGAAGATGTGATAGGCAAATATATAGAGAATCAGAAGAGGAAATAGATGCTCTATGTTTACAGATTCAGACTCTATCCTACGAAAGAACAGGTAGAGTTTCTAAACCGTCAGATAGGACACTGCAGGTTTGTCTATAACAAGCTCCTTGAAATAGCAAAAGAAAATTACGAAAGAGAGAACAAAAAGTGGAACTTCTACGAGTACAAAAAACTGCTTCCTAAACTTAAGCAAGAATTTCCGTTTCTCAAAGAAGCAAACAGCCAATCACTCCAAGAAGCGGTGAAGTGGCTTGATAGAGCTTTTAAGAGCTTCTTTAAAGGACTTGCAAAATTTCCCAAGTTCAAGAGCAAAAAGAGGGTAAACAGCGTATCAATATTCCAACACTTCCGCATAGAGGGAAACAAAATCAAAATATCGAAACTCAAAACACCGATAAAGTTCAAAAAGCACAGGGAGATAGAAGGGAAAATTAAAAGTGTTTCAATAACCAAACTCCCATCGCGTAAGTTCTACCTTAACGTTCTTGTTGACAGGGAGGCAGAGCCACTTCCGAAA
>JBDOLX010000119.1 GCA_039832905.1 Desulfurobacteriaceae bacterium
CGGTTCAGTAATTAGGGCAGGTGTTCATAAAGCCCCAGACATAAGAACCGCAGAAGCTGCAAAAGTTATAGAGAACACTCAAAGAGATCTGAACATAGCCCTTATGAATGAACTTGCCCTAATCTTGCACAAGATGGGGGTAGATACAAGAGACGTCCTTGAAGCTGCAGGGACCAAGTGCAATTTTTTAAAGTGCGAACCAGGACTTGTGGGTGGACACTGTATTGGAGTAGACCCATATTACCTGACCTTTAAAGCTCAGGAATTAGGATACCATCCAGAAGTTATCTTAGCTGGTAGAAGAATAAACGATTATATGGGCAAATTTGTTGCGGAAAGTACGGTTAAACAAATCATAAAAGAAGGAAAGCAAATCTTGAATTCCAAAGTTCTAATACTTGGCTTTACCTTTAAAGAAAATATAAGAGATGTTAGAAATACAAAGGTAATAGACATCTACAGGGAGCTAGAAAGTTATGGAGTAAGACCTTATGTTTACGATCCTTACGCTATTCCTGAAGAGGTGAAAGAAGAATATGGAATAGACCTTTTGGAATCTCCTGAAGAAATGGCTCCTTATGATGCCGTAGTAGTTGCTGTAAAACACGAAGAATTTAAAAAACTAACTCCCGAATTTTTCAAAAAGATTTCCGTTTCTAAACCGATTGTTATGGACGTAAAAGGAATTTACAATAGAGAAGAATTTAAAGAAATTATTCTTTGGCGTTTGTAGTAAGTGTTCTATAAGTTTTTATTCTCAAAGATCCAGGAAACGTAAGAGCTAATTTCTTTGGGATAGACTTTTTCTTTACGGGAGAACAGGGCTACTCCAACATGGTAAGAACCTTTGAGACCAAACCAAATGTTCTTTGAAGAAAAGGAATTTATGACGACTTCTTTTATAGTTTCCTCAGCTTCTTCAACCTCTACAAAGAGAATAAAACTGGAAAGATAGTGATCTTCCGGAGCTTTCAAAAGCTTTTTCGAAATCTTCTGAAAAGTAATCCACAGGTGCTTAAATTCATTGATGGTAAGTTTCTGATATTTTTTACCAAAAACGTATAAAAAACTCTTTATTTCGTAATCTTTCATAAAAAAAGTTGTATGCACCAAGCTGGTTTCAAGATGGGCAAAAAAGTCAAAAGTGATTTCTTCTACTTTGAAAGGTTCTATAAATTCACCGTAAGGGAGGAACTTCTTTTTAACTATTTCACTTAACAAAGAGGATTACCTCTTCGCCTTCCTTTCCCTTTAAGAACATTTCTCTCGCAAGTTTCTGATAGTAAAAATCTTTGTTTTTCTCAAATGCTGTCAATCTTTCCTTTAGAATTTCGTTCTTGTTTTCCCAGTATTTTTCCTCTTCTTTCAACTTCTCGTAAGTTTCTCTAAGGTGTAGATAAGTAGTAAAGGAATTTTCCCCTAAGAAATAACTATAGAAAGCCCAAGGGGCAAACAAAAGCCAAAGTAAGAGCAGTAATTTAAAGCTACACTTCAGATTCGGTATCAACTAAACCTCTCTCAATTAGTTCCTCATTATAGTATCGCTTATAAAGCGCATACCATTCAGGAGTACCTTCGTAAATTGGTCTTGAATGGGAAGCTATCTTCTCTCTTACTTTCTCATCAATCTCTCTTCTAAGTTTTGCTACTTCCTCAAAGGATCTAACTATAGCTGTTCTTATTATTCCTCTTTCTTGAGTATAATCAAGTTCGTCATCCGTAAGAATAAGTCTTAAAATTTTTCCTGCCAAGTAATTTGCTTTTTCTCTTGAGAAAACACTACCAATTACAGGAATTCCTCTTTCTTTTGCAAGTTTTTCTTTTATAAGCTTTCTTGCTTTATGGATAGAAACTCCTCTATATGTAACTTCTTCTGCATTTTCCTGAATTATTCTTTCAGCTTCCTCTTCAAGTTCCTTCTCAAGGGTATAATCTTCAAATAGAATATCATATATTTTCTTTTTGAAACTTTCAGGATTATCCGCTATTACATACTCCTTTTCAAGAAGGTTAGTGGCAACTCTGTCTGCAAGAAGTTTTAAGAACCTGTTTTGTTTAGCCATAGTTCCTCCTTTCTTAACTTTTGCAGAAAAGATTTTACGAAAAATTTACCCATCGGTAAGGTATAAGTGAGGGATACCTAATGGAAAGAAGGTTTAAAGTTGTCTCTTCTTTTAGTCCTAAAGGGGACCAACCCAAAGCTATAAAAGAACTTTCAGAGGGTATAAAGAAAGGTTTAAAGTATCAAACCCTTCTTGGAATTACTGGTAGTGGTAAAACTTATACAATTGCTAAGGTAATTGAGAAAGTTCAAAAACCTACCTTAGTCATATCCCACAATAAAGTTCTTGCGGCACAACTTTACCACGAACTTAAGAATTTCTTTCCTGAGAATGCCGTTGAATATTTCATAAGCTACTATGATTATTACCAGCCGGAAGCTTATTTACCAAGCAAAGACCTTTATATTGAAAAAGACTGTTCAATAAATCCTGTAATAGACAGGATGAGACATTCCGCTACAGTTTCTCTTCTTACAAGACGTGATGTGATAGTGGTTTCTTCTGTTTCTTGTATTTATGGTCTTGGTTCTCCAGACTTTTACAAAAAACTTTCTCTGCAATTTCGTGTTGGTGAAGAAATAGATAGGGACGAAACAATTAGAAAACTAATTACCTTAGGATACGAGCGAAGCGATTACGATCTAAGACCTGCAATTTTTAAGGTAAGAGGAGACGTTATAGACATCTTTCCTTCCGATGTTGAAGATCACTTTATAAGAATAGAACTCTTTGGAGATGAAGTTGAAAGTATTAGTATGCTTGATTACTTTAACCAAAGAGTTCTGAAAGAATTTAATTCTTACACCGTTTACCCAGCCTCTCACTACGCTACACCTTATTCTAGGATAGTGGAAGCTGTTCGGTCGATAGAAAAAGAACTTGAAGAAAGAGTTAGTTATTTTCTAGAGCAGGGAAAGGAA
This sequence comes from Desulfurobacteriaceae bacterium, assembly GCA_039832905.1. Lineage (NCBI taxonomy): Bacteria > Pseudomonadati > Aquificota > Aquificia > Desulfurobacteriales > Desulfurobacteriaceae > Desulfurobacteriaceae bacterium. Next base: position 2,984 of record JBDOLX010000119.1, read on the forward strand.
CTTGAAGCAAGGAGAATAGAACAAAGAACAAGATATGACATAGAACTTCTCTTGGAAATTGGACACTGTAAAGGAATAGAAAATTACTCAAGACATTTAGATGGTAGAAAGCCAGGAGAACCACCTTATACTCTTCTTGATTACTTTCCTGACGATTTTTTGGTGATTATAGACGAGTCTCACGTAACAATTCCGCAAATAAAAGCAATGTATAAAGGTGATAGAGCCAGAAAGTTCAACCTGGTTGAACACGGCTTTCGTCTTCCTTCAGCCTACGATAATAGACCCCTAACCTTCGAAGAGTTTTTAGAAAAAGTTCCACAAGCTATATTCGTTTCTGCAACTCCAGGAGAATTTGAACTTTCCGTATCAAGTAAAGTTGTTGAACAAATTATTAGACCTACAGGACTTTTAGATCCAATAGTAGAGGTTAGGGAAACTAACGGACAGATAGACCATCTTTTAAGTGAGATTAGAAAAGTAATAGAAAGAAATGAAAGGGTTCTTATAACAACTTTAACAAAGAGGAACGCTGAAGAATTAACAGATTACCTTCTTGAAAAGGGAATAAAAGCGAAATACTTGCACTCTGAAATAGACTCCGTTGAAAGGGTAGAAATAATAAGAGGGTTAAGAAGTGGAGAGTTTGATGTTCTTGTTGGGGTTAACCTTTTAAGAGAAGGTTTGGATTTACCTGAAGTTTCTCTTGTTGCAATTCTTGATGCAGACAAGGAAGGATTTTTGCGTTCAACGACTTCTTTAATACAAACGATTGGAAGGGCTGCAAGGAACGTTAACGGTAAAGTGATTCTTTACGCAGATAAAATTACTTCTTCTATGAAGAAAGCTATTGAGGAAACCAATAGGAGAAGAAAAATTCAAGAGGAATACAACAAGAAACACGGAATTATTCCTCAAACTGTGAAAAGGAATCTTGATAGCAGTATATTAGAAGATGCAGGATTGACTATATATTGTAAATTGAAAGATAGTAATACGTTCCCTAAATCTGAAGAAGAAGTTTTAAGGGAAATAGCAAAACTTGAAAAGGAAATGAAAGAAGCTGCTA
>JBDOLX010000120.1:0-10204 GCA_039832905.1 Desulfurobacteriaceae bacterium
CTATCACCAACCCTTTTTCCATTCAAGGTTCAAGTGATTCTTTAAAATATAGGGCTGAAAAAGACGCTCAATTTATGGAACTATTTTCTGCTGCTTTTAATGAAGAAAACATAAATATTGAAAATGTATTTTTATTATATTTGTGACTCGGCTTGTTTTAGCTCGAGATATCGGCGCATTTCCATCGCTTTCTTTCTTTTCTCTGAATTTAAAAACAGAACCGGAACTTGTTAAAAGTACTGGACGCTTAAAGATAGAACCGCTACAAACATCGTTTCCGTGTTTTGGATACTTTGTAATAAATTCAGCGTAAAAGTCTTCTATTTCTTTTTCCTTTGGCAATCCTGTAGATAAAGATACAAAATAGTTGGCATCTTTTGGCTCACAAAAAGAAACTTCCTTTACTTCTTCTACTTTAAACTTACCCTTTCCCCAACTTTTCTTTGCTCCAAAACCAAATGTTCCGATAATTTCTAAGACTTCTCCAATATCATTTTCACCTATTTTTTCATCGTCAAACCTTGCATATATATTTAAGTGTTCTATATCGAAAAACATTTCCTTCGTCTCAAAAAGTGCCCCTTCCCTTGCGGTTCCTAAAAATCTATCTATCGAAACGTGCACTTGATCTTCTGTCTTCCAAAAAGAGAATAAAAAGTTTTCTAAACTTTTCTTCTCCCACTCATTCAAGAAAAGTTCAAAAAGTTCATCCATGCTTTTGAAATTTTTAAAAAGTTTTTCAGAAATGAACCTGACCTTCTTGAACTTTTTTAGTGCTGCATAAATCTCGCTGTCTCCGTCTTCTAATGGATTCTTTTTCATAGGAAACTTTGGAATGGGAAAAAATCCTTTAGGAAAACCATCCGAAAAGATAATGAAGGGATTTTCATCGTAGTTTCCTAAAAGCTCTTCAAGTCTCTCTTTTCCATAACGGTATCTATACTGCCAACAGAATTCCCCGAATATAGTATCGCTTTGTAAAGGAGTAATAAAAGAGGTTTCAGGCTTAACTGTTATCTTAACTGTTTTCATTTTCTCTCCCTTAGAGTTCCAAAGGTTCTTTTTCTTCTTTACTTAGAACAGAAGTAACTTTTAAGACACCTTCTTTTCCTTCTGGTGATAAAAACTTTATCTTTCCATATCCTCTTGAACCATTTCCTCCAAGGGAATCAGCCTCTAAAAGTTTTAAACCTTCTCTAATAAGCTCTAAAAGTTCTTCTTCTTTGTCCACATCAAAAATTTTCAAAGCAACTTTAAATTCAAATTCCGCTCCCGCTGGAACTCTTTCTGTGTGTCTTGGATGTTCTCCCGTTCCAGAAATTCTGTTTATTTTTACTTCGACCTTATCTTCTGTCATTAGGCTTCCTACTCTGTCTTTGAGTTTTTTTGAACTCTCTTCCGTTAACTTCAAATCGTAAAAACTTAATCTTGTTGGAGGAATATCTTTTATTCCTTCTGAATCTCCCAAATCTGCACCTGAGACTCCGAAAAGTTTCAGAAGATTTTTTGCAGTTTCTATCTCTTCCTTTTCTCTTTTTGAGTCCTCTAACATCTTTTTATACGTTTCTACGGAGAAAACTCCACCATCTTCTTCAAAAAGACCATGTCTTAACTCTAAAAGCATCCTAATTTTTCCTTTAACAGAAGAACCAGGAATGTAAGGTTCCTTGGTTACAGGATCTCTAACAACGGGATTATCTATTCCTCCTATCTTTATCTCACTGTTTCCTGCTCCAATATGAAGTCCAGTCTCAAGTCTTATTTTTCCTTCGATAAATAAAATATCCTCTAATCTTTTCATAACCCTAACCTCCCTTTTACCTTCTTAAATCTGCTGTATATCCAACTAAAGCTTCAAAGATAAAAACAGCATCCTTAAAGGTCTGAAGACTTTTAGTATTAACAACCTTATCAACCAATTTCTCTACAAATTCTTTGAAGAGTTTACTTTTCATATTTCTTGAAGCATCATAGTTTATGTACACTTTAGCCATTGCAATTTTCGGTAAGTTTAGAAGGAAAGCCCTCTCTCTATCATCATCCGCTTCAATTTTTTCTAAGATTTCAAGAAGATAATGGTAGTGTTTTCTTATCTGGTGCTTAGAAACTTTTTCTTTTTTCAGTTTCTGAACAAATTCAAAAAACTCATTACCTAAAATAGTAGCTTTTTCTACGGAATTTCCTTTAAAGTATTTTTCTAAAAGATCTTTTACCTTAAAATCGAAACTCTGATTACGCCTTTCCATACTTTCTCCTCCTATAAAGTGCTATTGCAAGAGGTATATAAAAGAGGTCATCCTTTTTGTCTTCTTCTTTTTCGACAAGATTTTCTGAGTATTTTTCTATCCACTTATTAATTTTTTCTGCAAGCTCCTTTTTTAGATTTTCTCCCCCTTTCACATTTCTGACCAGCAAGTAGTGAAGTCTTGGTCTCCAAAGCATATTGCTTATGTTTTCATCAACCTCATTTGCCATTCTGGAAATTTCAAGAAGTTTATAAACTAAAGAAGTAGAAAGAGTTCCCTCTTTTATCCAACTTTCAATCTTTTCAGCAATTTCTAAAAGTTTTCCAAATTTCTCATCTTTAAAATCTCCTCTTACAGTCCTTCCAAAAACAGTTATGGCATTTCTCCACTTTTTAGATCTTTCTAAAGCCTTTTCTCCCTCCTCCGCTATTGCATAAACATTGGTTGAAGGTCTAAAAAGAGAAATACCTATTGATATTGTTAATCCTTTGGAGTTGGTAAAGTCTCCACCAGTATACTTTCTAAATTCTCTTCTTAGGTCCTTTGCAAACTCAACTATGCTGTTCCAGTCTCCTATCAGGAATAAATCGTCTCCTCCAGAAAATACGCTGTATATGTTTTTAAACTTTTCACTATTTAGAAGCTTTTTCGTGATGACTTCTGTAAAGAAGAAATCAAGCATTCTACTTAGATAAACGGTTCTTGATAGAGAGTTTATTGTCTTACCTTTCTTTGTCTTTAAAAATCCTTTTGTAAAGATGTATCCAAGCTTATCTACATCTGCCTTTAAAACTCCAAGGTAAGGTCTTCCCAAAATTTCTTCATGTTCTTTCCTTAAACCATCCAAAGCTATGTGACAGAAGTTTTTGGGATATTCCCCTTTTAGATATTTTCCGAAATAGTTCTTAAGATCTCCTTCATCAAAACATTCTTCCTTTAGAAGTTTTAACTTCCATTCTTCAATATTTTGGGAAGCTAAAGGAACATAACCAGCAAAGAGTCTTACAGGATAACCTTCAAAATTGTCAAAGCTAAACGTAAAGCGGTAAGTGAAATCTTCTTCCTTCTCGTTAATTATCGCTTTAGGAAGAGGATAAAACTCGTAATCCTCACCAAACTTTAAAGAAATTCCTTTTTCTCTAATCCTTGGAAGGTTTTGTCCAAGTTCTACAAGTTCTTTGCAAAGTTTACAGATTTTAACGCCAAACCTTTGTTTTTCTGCTTTTCTAACTCCACATATTGAACAAAAATCTTCTTCTTTAAAACTTTCCAAGTTAAACGTGGCAGTTTCTTCCTTAAAAAATTCCTTTTCAAAAAGCTGAAACCTCTTCTTGGATTCTTCCTTAAAAAGCTCTCTAAGTTTCTGGTTAAAGTTATCTCCTATGAAATCTTTTTCAGACATTTTCACAAAAGAAGTTTTTATCTTTATTTCTCCAAAAAAGTTTTTTAAAAGCTTTCTTGCAACAAATTTCCTTACTGTCTCTATTTTCTCTTCAGAATCTTTAAAGTTTGGAAGTAAAAGTAAAGCTTTTCCACCAGCATTTAGAAGAACTAACGAGGAGTTTCCTCTAAATTCTTTGATAAACTTCCTTATTACTCCCTCAAGTGCTAAGGAAACCAGAAAAGACCTTGCCCTTAAGATTTTCGCAGCCCACTTTTTTGAATCCTTAACTTGTTGAAAGATAAACCTTTGAATACCGGAAAAATCAAGGGACATGAGGATGAACTTTTTTTCTTCAGGATCTTTTAAACTTTTTTCTAAAGTTTCTCTATCTTTTATCTCACTATAGTAAAGCTTTAAAGCGGTTGCTATTGCAGCAGTTGTTGTGAGATGATCTGCAAGAGAAACGTCGGGAATAGGAATATTTCTACTATGGTAAGTGTAAGAAGGAACAGCCCAAAAATACTTAACTATTAAACTTTTTAAAGCCTCAAATTTTTGATCAAAGTCCTTACTGTTCTTTATTTTGGAAAGTTCGTTAATAAAACCGTTCCATACCGTTTCATAATCTTCCGGAGTATTTTTTACGTCTTCCTGAGGATAAACCTTCTCAAAATTAAGAGTGGAAACTTTATAACCAACCTTTTGAAAAAGTCTTTCCTCTAAAACCTCTTTTCCATCATAACTAACTTCTGAAAAGATAGAAATTAAAGGTTCAAAGACACCTTTTTTATCTGAAGTTTCTTTTAATTCTTGGAGAATTTCTTGATAATTACTGTCAAATTCTTGGTTAAATTCTAAGTACCTTCTATCAAGTCCAGAACTTAAATGGTCTGCCCTTTGAACAATAAAAGAATCAAGGTCTTTTTCAATAAGAGTTTCCTTTTTTTGATGATGCTTTTCTACTACTCTTTTTATTCTCTCCCAGTTTAAATCTGAACCAAATGCGTCTTCTAGACTCTTAAGATTCTCTTTTATGAACCTCCCCGAAAGTAAATAATGTTTTTCTTTTAAATTCTTAGCTCTCTGATAAACCTTACCTATATCGTGAAAAATTGCAGAAAGGGTTATCTCTTTAAGCTCTTTTTCTTCCACCATCCTTACCCCAATTTTTTAACTTTTTTTCACTATTTTACCAATTTCCTAATCTTGTATTATTAATAAACGAAATAGAAGTGTAAAATCTGACACCTACCGACTTTGTTTTTGGGGATAAAGATGGGGAGTCTACTTAGTGAACTAAGAAAGTATGGAATTGTTGAAAACATTTGTAGAAAGAAACCCTGTCTTTGGGTTGCAAAAGTTTCGGAAATAGGAACAAAAGTGAAGATCTATCTTGGAAAAAGATACGAAAGACCTTTAATATCCTTTAAGTTTAAGAACGGAAGCTATGAATGTATATTTTTGACAACCTTTCACCTTGCAAAAGGAAAAAAGATACCTTTACACCTATGTCCAGGAAAAAGAAATAGCTTTCACTGGAAAGAAGAAGCAAGAATTTTTAGAAGAGATGGAAAGGTCATATTTAGAATTCCAGAAAAAATTTTGAAAAAAGCGTCCTTTCATTCCACCTGCAAAGAGGAAATAGTAAAGATAATAGAGAGGGCTATTAAATGGAGATAAGGAAGATCTATGACTCAAAAGAAGATTTTGAAAAAGTTGTCTCGAAGCTAGAAAGTATTATAGGAGATAAATTCGGATACCTTTTTGAATCTAAGGATGACTTAAAAAGTGAAATAGCTCTTATTCTTCTTGAAAAAAAGGAAAAACTTTTGAAAGCTCCAAACCTTCGTTTTGGATACTTAGTTGCTACAGTTAAGAATGCTCTTCAGGACAAGTTTGTTAAGAAAAAAAGGTTGCTCTATTGTAGCTTTTCAGACTCCTTTGAGAGTGATAAAGAAAATGATGACAAAGGATACAGTTTCGAAGAGTTAATAAAAGACGAAAGCATTCCGGAAGTTGTAAAAGTATTGGTTTTTGACTACGTGAAGTTTTTAAAAGAAAGACTAAAAGACTCGGAACTTGAAGTACTTTGCTATAGATTTTGGAATGAGATTTACAAACGAGAAGAAAACCCTTTCCTAAAGGATAAATCCGAAAACGCTAAGCACAAAGCTTGGAGTAGACTTAGACCAAAGATTTCAGAACTTCTTTCAGACTTCTCGGAAGAAGAGTTAATTCTATTTATTAGAGTATTTATGTCAGAAGTTTGTCAAAGGAATCGTTAATTAAAACTGAATTTGGAGGATTTCATGACCTATTTAGAACGTCTGTTGGAGGATTATAAGTTGTTTTTAAACATAGATACAAAAGAAAAGGAAGAATTTATTCTGTATCCTCCTGAAAATATAGAAGAAGGAGATGTTTTTGAATTTCCTTTAGAGAACTTACCTCTTTTGGTTGTTATTGTAAACATCGAAGGTTCTTATGCTGAAGTTGTTCCAATGTCTTTTCAGTGGGAACTGGCAACAAGATACGACTTAATCGTCGATTTTGAACATTACTTGAGGGATAAATGGATCGTAGAAGTTGACATGACTACGACTGTTCCATTGTCCATTTTGTTCCAAGCTCAAAAAATTGGAAAACTAAAAGAGGAAGATTTCAATATTGTTAAAGATGCTGTTCTTGAGGGTGTTCCTCTTCCCCGTGAAAGAAGTGGCAGAGGATACGAGGATGAAATCCATTCCAAATTTAAGGACATAGAAGCTGAAAGAATAAGCTTTTTGGTTAATTCCTTATTGGAAGACATTTCATCAGAAGACGAAAGTTTTAGAGTTATTAGTTTTACTCCTTCATTTAAAGAAGCTTTAGAAGAGGATATAAATCAAGCTCTTGCAGCTTCCGGCAGTTCTACCGTTCAAGATACAGAGTTTGGAAAAATTCTTTTCAATGAAGAGGAAAAGTCAATCTACCTTTACTTTAACGAAAAATTCCTTAAAAAGAATGGAACGATTTACGTAAACCTTAAAAGTCAGAAATTCCCTATCTATAAGGGAACGTTAGAGGATATAAAAATACCTAATGTTACAAAAGAAATATTCGAAGTTATGAAGAAGGCGGAGGTTGTCCTTGAGTAGCATTTTTTCAAGAATTTTAACTAAGAATCTTAATCAGGCTGTAAAGTATCTAGAAGAAGCAGAGAAGGGAAATCATCATATTACTATTTCTGAAATAGAAGAAGCTCTCGAAGCTTCTTTCCCAGCTGTTCGTTTTCAGGCTGTAAAAACGGGAGTGACCCTTTTTAGAAAGGAACTTAAAGAACTTCTAAAGAAAATCTTTAATGTTGAGATTCTCAACGAAGAACCTCTCCACTTTTCTTTTCCTGTTGTTTCTGAAAGGGAAAGGACACTGGTAAACGGAATAGCAATTCTTAGCGACAGAACCTTCTCTCCTGATAACCCCGAAAACCTTAACTTTGTAAGTGAACTCACTGGAAAAAACTTTTTTGTTGTTTTCGATAAAGAATTTATTGGTGAATCGTATCAAGCAGCTCTAAGCTATACCCTTTTATTTGGAAAAATACCCCAGGACTTTCTCCTTTCTGGAAAAGTTTTTAAGGATGGAAACTTTTTGGCAGATAACCTGGAAGAAAAGAGAGATTTTTCAAAAACTCTTGGAAAAAAACTCTTAGGAAAAGGAAACATATTCCTACTGAACAAAGTGTTTGAAGAAGGAAAAGTAAATATTCCATTTCTAATAACAAAGGGAGATGAAAGTGCCTTAAGGGACTTAAGCAAGTCAGCTAAAGTAGATTTAAAGATATTAGAACCTTTCTTGGAAATAGATGATCTTGTCCTCAAACTTCCAGAATACTTACCTAAGGAAAACTGGCTTTGGATTACAAAATCTTTTAAAGAAAGAATAGAAAAAATTATCGAAGAAATTCCTTTTATTAGAAAAACTTTCCATTTTGGTTTTTACTCCCCAAGCACTTTAGCTTTGGGACTGGGATCAGTAATTGGAACTGGAAAGATTCCTTGTGTCGTTTACCATTTTGAGAATGGGAACTATGTGAAAGTTATAGATGTTGAAAGGAACTCCCGGTCAATAAAAGTAAGAAAAGAAAAATTGGAGTTTGTAGAAGTTAAGGAAATAATAAAAGGAAAGGGGGGAAAGGGGGCTTTGGTTGCCCTCCAGTTTGCCTCCCATGAAGTAAGAAATAAAGGAAAACTCATAGCAGAAGAAAAGAATCTTGACTACTACTACATTACAATAAGGAACTTTAAAGGTGCCATACCTCTTGATTTAAACTGGAATGATTTGACTTCAGAAATATACGAAGCTCTCAATAGGGTTTATGATGAAGGTTACGAAAAGATATATCTAATTATGAGTATGCCTGTTCCGCTTGCTTTTGGTGTTGGAATGGCTATTGGTAGCTACTGGAACGTAGAAGTTTTAAACTACTTTAAAGAAGGATACTTTCCAGTGTTAAACCTTTTAGACATAGAGAAAATATAGAAAGGACGAAGGGGATTACTCTATTTCGTCCCTTTCGTCATTGTAGTTTTTGTAGTTTTCATTTTGAAGAACGGAGTCTATGAACTTATCTATATCTTCTTTTTCTAAGAAAGTTCCTGTTAAAAGTCTTCCTGTATACTTGTTATCCTTTATTTCCCAAAACATATAAAAGTCTGGATAAAGTTTTTTTAATTCTTTATAAGCCACACCGTACTTACTTGGCTTTTCTGGATTCTGCTCTAAGAAGAAGTGGTTAGGATCAATCTCTATCTTTATTAACTCTACTCCTTTTCTTGTAATAACTTTCTGTAGTTGGATCTCTTTACTTTCTTTTACCTTCATAATACCCTCCCCGATTGAAAAGAGTTAAAAGCCCCAAAAGAGAGGGGCATAGAATCTAACTATTATTTTCCCAGTTTCTCTTCTCAAACATATAGTAGAGAACAGGAATAACAACGAGTGTCAAAGTTGTTGATGCAAATACTCCAAAAAGTAAAGATACTGCAAGTCCTTGGAATATAGGGTCTAAGAGTATTACTGCTGCACCAACAATAGCAGCGGCTGCTGTGAGGACAATTGGCTTAAATCTTACGGCACCTGCTTCTATGATAGAGTCCTTAAGTGGAGCACCTTCTCTTTTCTTCATAAGGATGAAATCTACCAAGATGATAGAGTTTCTAACTACAATTCCAGCAAGAGCGATGAAACCGATCATTGAGGTAGCTGTAAAGTAAGTTGTTTTTCCTACAATTTGTGTCATCAACCAGTGTCCAGGAACAATACCAACCATCGTTAGAGGAATCGGCGCCATGATTATCATTGGAATAACAAAGGATTGGAACTGAGCAACTATTAGGAGATAGATTAACACCAATGCAACAGCAAAAGCTGCTCCCATATCCCTAAAGGTTTCGTAGGTAATTTGCCACTCACCGTCCCACTTCATCATTGGAGTAAAGTCGTCTTTTGGCATAGAAGGTGGTATGAAGGAGTAGTTAATCTTATACCCTTCAGGAAGTGGATGTTCTGAAAGGTACTTGTTAATTTCTAAGATTGGATAGATTGGTGCTTCATAAACTCCAGAAACATCACCGATTACGTAAGATACAGGGTGAAGGTTCTTATGGTAAATAGTCTTGTCTGCCAATACTTTTTCAACTCTTGCAATTTCTCTTAGAGGTATAAGTTTTCCTTCCTTGTTCATCACAGAAAGACTTAAGATGTCTTCTACTTTTTCTCTTTGGTCTCTTGGGAGTCTTACAAAGATTGAGACAGGATCGGAATCATAATCTGTATGGGCTACGCTAACGGTAGCACCTTTTAAAGCTATGCTAATAGTTTGAACGATTTGATCTTCAGTAATACCAGATTCCCTTGCCTTCTTCCTGTCAATTTTAACCTCATACTTGTAGTGGTCAGCATCAACTAGAGTATCAACGTCAACAACTCCTTCTATCTTCTTAAACACTTCCTCTATTTGTTTTGCAATCCTTCTTCTTACCTCATCGTCTTGACCGTAGATCTCTGCAACAAGGGTTGATAGAACTGGTGGTCCTGGTGGAACTTCAACTATTTTCACATTTGCATTTGGGTTAACAGACTTAGCTATCTGTTGAATCTTTTCTCTTTCTTCCTTAGCTATATCATGGGATTGACGTTCTCTTTCATGTTTGTCTATAAGGTTAACCCTTATATCTGCAACGTTTCCACCTTCTCTCAAGTAGTAATGTCTAACAAGTCCGTTGAAGTCGAATGGAGAAGCTGTTCCAATGTAAACCTCGTAGTCTGTAACTTCTGGAATTGTAGCTACATAGTTAGCAATTGCTTTAGCAACTTTGGCAGTTTCCTCTAAAGCAGTTCCCTCCGGCATATCAATAACTATTTGAAACTCACTCTTATTGTCGAATGGTAAAAGTTTTACCACAACTGCCTTTGTGTAAAACATTGAAACAGCAGCAACCATTAAAAGCAGAACTCCAAAGAGAAAAGCCCATCTCTTTACTGCTGAGTCAAGAAGAGGTCTAACTATTGCATTGTAAATCTTATAAATCTT
>JBDOLX010000120.1:10214-24870 GCA_039832905.1 Desulfurobacteriaceae bacterium
CATGTCTCAAGTGATTAACGAAGAGATATTGACTTATTTAGGAAAAATATTAAATTTTAATAATTTGATGGGCGAGCCAATTCATAAATATAGAAAATCTTATAAATCTTGGTCTTTTCAAGCTCAAATTTTTCTTCTTCTTTGCCCTCGGTTTCCTTTCTTAGAAGATAGTAAGCAGCCCATGGGGAAATTACGAATGCAACAACTAAAGAGAAGAACATTGCGATTGAAGCGTTAACAGGTATAGGTCTCATGTAAGGTCCCATGAGACCACTTACAAAAGCCATTGGCACAAGAGCTGCAATCACAGTGAAAGTAGCCAGTATTGTTGGGTTCCCAACTTCAGCAACAGCATAGACTGCAGCTTGGAGAGGAGGCATATGCCTTAACTTAAGGTGTCTGTGAATGTTTTCAACAACAACAATCGCATCGTCAACTAAAAGTCCTAAGGTGAAAATTAAAGCAAACAGAGTAACTCTGTTGAGAGTATAACCAGTAATTAGATCTACGAACAACGTCAAAGCAAGAGTTGCTGGAATTGCAATAGTTACAACTAAAGCTTCCTTTACACCAAGGGTTAGACCTATAAAGATTACAACTGAGAAGATAGCAACCGCAAGGTGGAACATAAGTTCGTTAAACTTTTCTTGAGCTGTCTTTCCATAATCTCTTGTAATGGTGATGTGGACGTCGGCAGGGATCATTTTAGGTTTGATTTCTTCTACCTTCTTAATAATTTCTTCTGCAACGGTTACGGCGTTTGTTCCTCTCTTTTTAGCAACTGCAATGGTTACAGCCGGAAATTGATTTCCGTTTTCTTTAAGAAACCCTTTGTCTACTCCTTTCTTTTCAGCGTTAGGACCAAAGCCAATAAATACATAGTTCTCAGGGTCAATAGGAGCATCTACGATTTTTGCAACATCTTTTAGATAAACGGGTTTTCCGTTATATACAGCAATAACCAAGTTTTTAAGGTCATCAATTGTTTTTATAAACTCTCCAGCTTCAACGGAAAATTCTTTGTTATTTTCTGTTATCTTTCCTGCTGAAAGTTTTTGGTTAGCGGATTTTATGGCTTGAACAACCTGCAAGAGTGAAAGATGGTAATTCTTTAACTTATCTTTATCAATTAGTATCTTATACTTTCTTGTATCTCCACCAATAATCCAAGTTTTTGAAACGTTTTCTATTTGTTTAAGTTGATTACAGAGCTCTTTTGCTATTTGTCTTAACTCGTAAGGAGTTTTCTTTTCACTCCACAAAGTTAGAGAAACGATAGGAACATCATTGATGTCCATCGGCTTCACAAGGGGTTGCATAGCCCCGGGAGGAAGCTTGTCCAAGTTGGACATTAACTTGTTGTAAAGCCTAACGAGAGAATCTTCCATATCTTCGCTAACTTTAAATCTAGCAATGATAAGGGACATTCCAGGCTTGGATACCGAGTAAACGTAATCTATCCCTTCTATCTCCCAAATAAGTTTCTCAAACTCTGTTGATACTTTTCTTTCTACTTCTTTAGAAGACGCTCCTGGATAAGGAATGAAAACATCAACCATAGGAACAACTATTTGAGGTTCTTCTTCCTTTGGAGTAAGGGCAATAGAGGCAATCCCTATCAGGATGGAAGCTAAAAGAAATAAAGGTGTTAGTTTGGACGTAATAAACCTTCTAGCTATATTTCCAGCTATTCCTAAGTCTGGTTTTCTCATTTTTTACCCCTCTATTCTTGCTCCATCACGTAAGTTTTCTACATTAGAAACAGCAATCTTTTCTCCTTCTTTTAAACCAGAAAGAACAATGAGTTTATCTCCAATCCTTCTTCCTGTTTTTATAAGCCTTAGCTCCGCTTTTCCATTTTTGATAACGAAGACATATTCAAGAGAACCAACTCTATAAAGAGCAGAAACAGGGATTGTCAAAGCTGTTTCCCTTTTTATAGGAACTTCAACAGTTACGTAACTTCCCGGTATAACGTTAGCCTTTCCTATATCAATTTTTATGCCAAACTTATGAGAAACAGGATCTGCACTCTTATCTACTTCAGAAACTTTTCCACGGAACCTTTTATTACCTATTCTAACTTTTAAAACATCTCCTACTCTTACTTTACCGAAGTAAGAACTATCGATGTAAGCACGAACCTTTAAAGGATAAGATCCCACAGCAAAAACGGGGGTTTGAGGAGAGACAAGGTTCCCTTTGTCCACTAGTTTCTGAAGGACAATTCCGTTTACAGGAGACCTAAGATAAGTGTAGCCTAAGTACGCTTTAGCCTTTAAAAGATCTGCTTTGATCTGTTCTTTTTTTGCAAGGAGGGCATTCTTTCTCTCTACAAGTTGAGCTTCCTTAGCTTTAATAGCTTCTAAGTGAGCTTTAGCCTCTTCCAATTTTGCTTTTACTTCGTCAAACTGCTGAGCAGACGTTGCGTTGGCATCGAAAAGTTCTTTAAATCTTTCAAAGGTTTTCCTTGCAAGTTCAAAGTTTGCTTCGGCAGCAGATTTTAAAGCGTTAACTTCATCCATGGCTTTTTCTATTTCTTTAAGTGCTGCATCTATTTCTCTTAGGCCTGCTTTTGCTTTTTCAACATCAGGCCTTATATCAGAACTTTCAATAACAGCCAAAATCTGTCCTCTTTTTACTCTGTCTCCCGGTTTAACTCTTACTTCTTTCAGGTATCCAACGACTTTGGGAGATATCATAACTTGATCGTTTGGGATGACAGTTCCAGAGAAAGTATCCATTTTCTCAATTTTTAAACTTTTAACTTTCGCAACTTTTACACCGTAAACTGTCTTTACTTCTACAGGGATAACTTCCGCATTTTCTTTCTGTTCACAGGAACTGAGGAAGAGTAAAACAGTCATTCCTAGAAGCAGTTTCTTTACCATCTTAACCCTCTCTCCATCTATTTCTGGCTAAAAATTAATTTATTAGAATTAATTATAAAGTCAAGCATTGAATAAATCTTATTAACAAATGAATTCCATAGCCTTACAGTTTTAATCATACCACGAGGAAACAAAAGAGTGTGGAAAAGGAGAAAGAAGATCAAAGTTTTAAGAAATACTCTATAAATAAATCAGAATATACTTTTAATTTGTTCCATTTTTCATCATTAGCTAGAATTTCATCAGGAGAAATACCTTCCTCCCTAAGTTCTTCCCTGTAACTTTCTATCCACTTCTCGATGTCTTCTTTCACTACTTCTAAGTGAAACTGTAAAGCCACAACTTTATTTCCTATTCTAAAAGCCTGGTTTTTATACTTTACAGAAGAAGCTAATCTAATAGCACCTTCTGGAAGATCAAAAGTATCACCATGCCAATGGAAAACTTCAATTTCGTTTTTAAAAAGGAGCTCAAAGTGTTCTTGAGGGTATATAAAATCCCATCCTATTTCTTTACCAAACTTACCTTTGTAGACCTTAGCTCCAAAAGCACTTGCAATTAGTTGAGCTCCAAGACAAACTCCCAAAATTTTCTTTCCACTTTCAAAAAAATTTTTTATTAATTTCTTTTCATACTTTAGGAAAGGATACTCCTCCTCCTCGTAAACTCCCATAGGTCCGCCAAGGATTACAAGTATGTCGAAGTCCTCATGGTTAGCGGTCTCTCCCTTGAATGCATTTATCTCAAAAGTCTCTACTCCTCTTTTTTCAAAGGCTTCTTTAAAACTTCCTAAGCCTTCTATTTCTATATTTTTAACCGCAAGAAGCTTCATTTAACTCCTCCCACTGTTATCTCAGGAATTCTTATCGTAGGCATTCCGTCTGATACTGGAACTCCTTGTCCATCTTTACCGCAAGTTCCAATAGCAAATCCGAGGTCGTTTCCTACTGCGTCTATTTCTTTCAGAACTTTAGGGCCATTCCCAATAAGTGAAACTCCTCTTATTGGTTCCGTTACTTCTCCATTTTCTATTAAATACCCTTCTGAAACTTCGAAGACAAAATCTCCGTTAACTGTGTTAACCTGTCCTCCTCCCATTTTGACAACAAGTATTCCTTTCTTTGTGTCCTTTATTATTTCCTCAGGGTCCACGTCTCCCGGTGCAATGTAAGTATTCGTCATCCTTGGTATAGGGACGTGCATGTAGGACTGTCTTCTTCCATTTCCTGTAGAGAACTCACCTGTTCTCATAGCTTCAGTTAAATCGTACATAAAACCTTTTAAAACTCCATTTTCTATCAAGACATTCTTCTTTGTTGGAACACCTTCATCATCGTATCCAGAAGAACCGTATTTGCCAGGCATATTGCCATCATCTATCACTGTAATTAAAGGAGAGGCAACTTGTTCTCCTATTTTTCCTGAGTAAACGGAAAGTCCCTGATTTGCAAGATCTGCTTCAAGACCGTGTCCTACAGCTTCGTGGATCATTGTTCCACCAGCTTTTGAAGAAATCACGACGGTAAACTTTCCGGCAGGTGCAGGCTTTGCTTTAAGCATCTTTAAAGCTCTTTCTGCTGCCTTTTCTGCCACAAATTCCGGAGAAAACTCATCAAACAAAGAGTAATCTCCAAGGTGTCCAACCGGCTCATAACCTGTCTGAAGAACTCTTCCGTCTGAAGCCACGACGAGAGTATAAAAAACAACTCTCGGCCTTACATCCTCGACTATGTCCCCGTTTGTGTTCACTATTGTTATTTCTTGAACCGAATCCCTAAGAAGGACAGAAACCTGCTTTATTCTGTCTCCAAAGCTCCTCGCTCTATCGTTTGCTCGTAGCAACAACTCAATTTTTGCCTCTGTTGAAACGTCAAAATCCATTCCAAAAACAAGGTTTTCATACCTTACATCTTTAGTATTAAAGTCAAGAACTATTTCTTCCTCAAAAGAAGCAGCAGAAGCTAAGCTATCTATCACTTGTTTTATAGATTCTTTAGTTAGTTTATTGGTGAAACCATAGTAAGTCCTATTATTCTTTACAAACCTTATACCAACTCCTATTTCTGTTCCACAGGAGACGTTCTCGATCTTATTGTCCTCACATTTTGCGCTAAAAGATAGCTTCTTTTCAAAGAAAAGATCTCCAAAATCAGCTCCTCTTTTTTTAAGCTCTTTAGCTCCAAAAATTCCAAGCTCTTTAAAGTCCAAAATCATCTAAAGCCCCCAATCTCTAAGGTAGAGGAAGCCCTTGTCAACTGTGCGATGAGAAATTTTACAGATTATAGGAAGTTTTCGCTTGTATTGAGACCTTTTTACCAAAGTTAGAACCTTTTTAACTGTTTTTCTCTCAAAGCCAAGTTTTACCAGTTCTTCTTCTTTTAACCTAAACTCAACATATCCAACTAAGATTTGGTCAAGTAAGTGGTAAGAAAGACCTATTTCTCCTTCATCGGTCTGTCCTTGCCAAAGATCAGCAGAAGGTTTCTTCTTTACTATCCTTTCAGGAATCCCTAAGAAACTTGCCATTTCCAAAACTTGGGTTTTATAGAGGTCTCCTAAAGGATTTATATCATGGGCACCGTCTCCCCACCTTGTTGAATATCCAATTAGAAGTTCGCTCTTATTACTCGTTCCAAGGACTAAAGCTTTTTTCCACTGGGCAAAATCGTAAAGAATTGACATTCTCTCCCTTGCCATTTTGTTGCCACGACGAAGACGATCGGCATCTTTAAAGTTTCGATAATAAGCATCAATCTGAGGAGTGATGTCTATCTCGTAAAACTCAATTCCTAAAACTTCAGCAACGAGTCTTGCATCTTCTATGGAAGCCTTAGAACTTGTCCTATAAGGCATGGAAATTCCTATCACGTTTTCCTTGCCAAGGGCTAAAACTCCCAAAAATGCCGCTAAAGCAGAGTCTACTCCTCCGGAAATTCCGATAACAGCTTTCTTAAAGCCGGCTTTGTGGAATTCCTCTTTTATAAACTGAACTAAAACTTCTTTTATGAAGTTTTTGTCTTTGATTTTTAAATAATCAATCAGCTTCTCTTTCATCCAAGATTCTCCTCAGGTTCTTTAAAACTACATAAGGTTTCTCGTCCCTTAAAAGAGGTAAGTTTATCCGAGAAGACCTTATAAGAGTTTCATCAACGTCAACTATTAAAACTTCCTCTTCAAAGTTTGAAGCTACAGCAATAATTTCTCCACGGGGATCTACCACAAAAGATCTTCCAGAGAATACAAAACCATCCTCAACACCAACTCTATTGGAGTAGAAAAAGTATGATCCCATCATCCTTGAGTAGAACTCCCCAAGATTCATCCAAACTTCGGCATTTCCAAACATGTTTTCTTCTTTATATCCCCTCCCCGGACTTGCAGATAAAGAAAAAATCAATTTTGTTCCTTGTAAGAAAGCTAAATAAAGGTTTGAAAAGTGCCAAAGATCTTCACAAATGAGGGTTACCCCTTTTCCAGCTTCCGTTTTAAAAGTTTTTACATCCTCACCTGCTGCAACAAACCTTCCTTCATCAAACATTCCGTATGTTGGAAGGTAGACTTTTCTGTGAACGTGAAGAAGTTTTCCGTCCTTAAAGTAAAAGGCAGAGTTGTAAAAGAGGTTGTTTTCATCCTCTTCCATTAAACCAATGATAATTCCTACTTTTCTGCTTGCTTCTAAAAGAGGAATCAACCTTTCATCGTTCTTTTTTAAAGCTACTTCAAAAGTTAAATCTTGAAGGTTATAGCCTGTAAGAGATAGTTCAGGGAAGAGACACAAGTTAACTTTATCTTTTATAGCGTCTTTTACAAAAAGTAAAGTTTTTTCTATGTTCTTATCGATATCTCCAAGCTTTGGATTAAACTGAACAGTAGCAACTCTCATCTCACCACCTAAATCCAACCTTTAAATTGGTCTGTAAATCACTTCCATAGCCGATACCTTTATAAATTCTAAACCTAATGATACCATCTACTAACTTTTCCCAAGAAATTTCTATTTCAAAGCCCGGACTTAAGAGAAAGTTATCCGGTTTTTCGTCAAAAGCATCTCCTAAAACAACTATTGGTTTAAAGAATACCTTTTTGTCTATCACAGCCATTCTATAAGATACGGAAGTATAAAT
Organism: Desulfurobacteriaceae bacterium; assembly: GCA_039832905.1. Lineage (NCBI taxonomy): Bacteria > Pseudomonadati > Aquificota > Aquificia > Desulfurobacteriales > Desulfurobacteriaceae > Desulfurobacteriaceae bacterium. The sequence continues at coordinate 17,230 of JBDOLX010000120.1, forward strand.
AAACCTTTTACCAATGGTTAAATCTGAAATATAGCCAGGAATTTCTGAACTTATCAAAAAGATTCTTCCAGAATATCCAAATTTGGTACCGACTCTAAAAACATAATTGAAAGTATCAACTTTTCGTTTCTTAATAGAGTTTTGGAAAGAAACCTTTACGCTTCCAGTATAAACCGTTGATGACAGAGGTTCTGCGAGATCTATGTAGAAGTTAAATAGGCTACCTTTTGTGTAGTAAACCATATCTGTTCTCTTATCTATAGTGTAGATAAAAACGAGGTAGTACTGTCTTAGGTTGCCTATATAATCACTAAAGAAAGTAAACTCTGGACGGATACCAGTGGTTATCCTTTTGACTTTCTCTCTATCTAGAAACCTTGTGAAGTAAAGGTAAGTTTTTATGGCTTCTATATCGTAGTATCCTAAGTTCTTTCCATCTTTTGTAAATTCGTGGTTAAAGCTTTCAAGGTATCCAATTCCTGTACTTATATTGGTTCTTTTCTTTATAATTCTGTAAAAGATTGTTCCAATGTAAAAATTTCTTTCCTGATGGTCGTTCTTAAACCATCGCATATAGCCAACTGATAGCCTATGTCCCATTCCTAAAAAGTTGTAATACCTAATTTCTGATCCAAGCCGGTAGGAACCGTCTGTTTTTACTCTTACCTTTGGAACGGGAACTATGGGAAACTTCTCCTTTAGTTTAAGTTTTACTATTACTCCTTTTTTTCCTTTCTCAACAGTCGGAACAACTTTTAAGAAAAGGTGAGTATTAAGCAAGTTTTTTATAGACTTTCTCAGTTTCTTTTTGGAAAAAGATTCACCTTCCTTAATTAGGAGTTCTTCCCTTACAAACTCCTCTTTTGTCCACTTAAGACCGAAAATTTCTATCCTTTCAACTACCTGAGAGTAGGAAACAAGAGGAAATAGTAAAACTAGAAAGAAAACTATTAGCATTACTTCCTCGGTAAAGAAAACAAAAAGAAGAGTAACGTTAAAATAAGGCTAATGAGAATACTGGTTCCTAAGGGGAAGAAGAAGACAAAGTTGTCCTTCTTTATGTAAATATCTCCTGGAAGTTTTCCGAAGGGTAAAGAGTTTCCAAACTTTGATAGCCAGGTTACTATAAGACCGACAACTATCAAAATAATTCCTAGGTATATAAGTATTTTCCCAAGTTCTTCCATCAAAATCTCTCCATTATAGCTGGTAGTAGAAATACAACATCAAGGGCAAAAGCAAAAATACCCATTGAGAGAACAGCAGCAGAAGCCACATCCTTAGACGCTTTTGCTAAAGGATGAAATTCTTGTGTAGCAGTATCAACTGCTCTTTCTATTGCTGTGTTTAAAAGTTCAACGACTAAAACCAAGTAGTTAGCCAATGCAACTACTAAAGCGATACAACCGGAAAGAAATACCAAAGAGGAGAAAGTACCCACAATACTCAAAGTAAAGTTAATCCTAAAATGTCTATCTTTCCTGAGGGCAAAATGTAAGCCTGAAATGGCGTAGTTAATTCCCCTTATTATTCCCTTTACTGTCCTTATCATCGGGATACTCTATACGGTTATGGTAAACTCCAGAGAGAACTTTTTTGAAAACCTTTTCTATCAGAGAGATATCTTTTAAAGATAAACCGCTTTGGTTTAATTGACCGTCCTCTACCATATCCATTATGAGTTTATGGATAAAGGTATCTAGATCAATGTTCTTGTCTTTCATAGACCTAACTGCAGCTTCTACTGTATCTGCAAGCATTACAATTCCTGATTCTTTAAACTGAGGTTTTGGACCAGGATATCTAAACTTCTTTTCTTCAGTTTCTTTCCCTTCAAGTTCTTTAGCTTTATGGTAAAAGTATTTCATAAATTTTGTTCCATGGTGCTGTTTTATTATGTCAATAATTTTTTCAGGTAAACCATACTTCCTTCCAAGTTCTTCTCCACACTCAACGTGGGAACGCAAAATTTCAGCACTCTTTTCTGGTGGAAGGTTATCGTGAATATTTATACCGTTCAATTGGTTTTCAATGAAAGCGGCCGGATTCTTGAGCTTTCCAATATCGTGGAAAAGTCCTCCGGCTTTAGCAAGGAGGGCATTTGCTCCAATGGTTTCAGCTGCAGCTTCAGCTAAGGTAGCTACCATTACGGAATGGCTGTAAGTTCCTGGCGCTCTCAATATAAGTTTCCTAAGCAGAGGATGGTTAAGGTTTATAAGTTCCATGTAAACCATATCTGTTGTAAACTTAAAGATGTTTATAAATAAAGGACTTAGTCCGTTAACAACGATAGCCGTTACAAGAGCCCCGAGCATAGAAAGGGCAAATTGAATGATGATTTGAGCGTTAAAGATAAATCCTTTGTAATAAACAAACATAACAGCCTGTAAGATAGCTATTGCTAATCCTGCAAAAAAGGCACTTTTGTAAATGATTTCCCTACTTCTGTACTTTCTAGAGTCAAAACAAGAAAAAACAGTTCCTATCATTACAGGGATTATGTAGATTTCAGGTTTTGAGAACAGGAAAGAAGGAATAATAGAAATAGGTAGAATGTGAAGGGTAGCCACTTTTTTAGTGATAAACATAGATGCAAAAATTGTTGAAGTAATTATCGGAACATATATAAGATTTTCTTCTATTGGAATATTTAGCGTTTCAAATAACAACTTTGCGAAAAAAGTAAATATACGCATTAAGAATATATCCAAAACAACAACACTGAAGGAGAAGATAATATTCCTGATGTCTTCAGAAGCTGTTGGACTTATTATTCTGTAAAGTTTTATCATTACATAGAATGTAACTGCAGAAACTAAAAAAATTGAAAAATACTTATTCCAGTCCTTCCATCTACTGCTTTCTTTTCTAATTATTTCTATTTTTTCAGCGTCCAAGCTGGTAACTATATCTCCTTTTCTTACAATAACTTCTCCTTTTTTCAGAGTTATATAGACAGGTTTGACCTTTTTTTCGATTTCTTCCTTTAGTTTTGCGGTTTCTTCTTTGCTGTAAACGTAATTAGGATTTAGGAATGGTAAAAGCTTTTTTAGAATTTCTTCTTGCTTTTGGGGACTTCTAACAATTTGCGAAATATCCTTTTTAAGTTTTTTTTCTAATTGTTGAGTTGTAAGAAAGCTATTTATCTCTCTTTCTTCCATTCCTTTGGGGGTAATGATTACTATCTTTCCAGAGCTTTTCGGAATGAAGGAGATGACCCCGTGTTTATAGTAAGAAGATATTAGATTTTTAATCTTTCTTTTTTCAGAAATAGATAAATTTGTAATAGTTTGCAATATTTCTTTTATTCTTTTCTCAGCTTCAGGATTATAAACAAAAACGGGACTAACTCTCTTCTTTGCTTCTTCCTTTGCTCTTTCAGTTGCCTCTTTGTTTATCGTTTTAACACTTATAGGAGAACGAATGTCAACAGGACTAACATCCCCAGGTTTCAGTTTAGGTATATTTACAAATCCAACAGGAAGCATTACAAAAGTAATAAAAACCGCACACAAAAATGCTAAACCGTAAAGGTACCAGTTAACCGTTTTGTCTGCTTTCATGTTCCTCATAAGCTTTGATTATCTCCTGAACTAGTCTATGTCTAACAACATCATCTCTTGAAAATTCAACAACTTCTATACCTTTTATACCTCTTAAAATTTTAAGAGCTTCGACGAGACCTGATCTTTTCTTTGACGGTAAGTCAATCTGAGTAATATCCCCAGTAATGACTACTTTGGAGCCAAACCCAAGTCTTGTTAAAAACATCTTCATTTGTTCTCTAGTTGTATTTTGTGCTTCATCAAGAATTATAAAAGCATCGTTTAAAGTTCTACCTCTCATATAAGCCAGTGGAGCTATTTCAAAGATGTTTCTCTCTAAGAAAGAATTAACCTTTTCTGGCTCTATCATCTCAAAAAGAGCATCATAAAGGGGCTTTAAATAAGGATCTATCTTTTCTTGGAGTGTTCCCGGTAAAAATCCTAATTTTTCTCCAGCCTCTACTGCTGGTCTTGTAAGAATCAGTCTATTTATCTTTCCTTTTTTAAAGTAAGAAACTGCAGCTGCAACTGCTAAATAGGTTTTTCCAGTACCGGCAGGTCCAACTCCAAAAACAATATCATTTTCTCTTATAGCCTTTATATACCTTTTCTGAGTTAAAGTTTTAGCAACGATTTTCTTTCCTCTGTAAGTTGTAACTATTTCTTCAGCGCTTTCTTTTATTTCACTCTTTCCGGTTTTTAACTGAGTCATGTACATATCAATGTCAGCCTTTGTTATCTTATGTCCCGATTTTATTAAGTCTTCCAAGTCTTTGAAAAACTTCTTAGCCTTTTCTTCATCTTCTCCTTTTCCACTTATCATTATTTCGTTTCCACGAGAACCAAGCTTGAGATTAAGAATCTCTCCAAGTTTTTTGAGATTTTCTTCCCTGTATCCTACTATCGTGTAAAAATCCTCTGGACTAAGTTCTAAAACAACTTTTATCAAGAGAACCTCCTTAAAAGTGCAGGAACCCCTTTTTCTCTAACCTTCTCTCGTCTAAGAATACGCCTTTTTCATTTACTACTTCTCCAACGACCTTAAAACCAATCTTCTCTATTTTATCTAAAAGTTTTTCTTTAAAGGTAATCACAATCTCGTAATCCTCTCCACCGTAGAGTGCAAAGTGAAGTGCTTTTTCTTTCGCATACTTGACGAGAGACTCAGAAATAGGAATCTCTTTTTCAAAAACTTTTATCCCAACACCAGAACTTTCAGCTATAGTGTAGAGATTGAAAACAAAACTATCACTTACGTCTGTCGCACATTCTATTCCAAGACTTAAAGCTTCCTTGCCTTCTTCCACCCTTGCCTGTGGGTTTAAAAATCTCTCTACAAGGTAATGATCCAATTCCTCCCTTTTTAAAAGAATTTCCAATCCTGCTTTGCTATCTCCAAGTGTTCCAGAAACTGCAACTAAGTCTCCGGGCTTGGCGTTACTTCTTAGAAGATATCCATTTGCCTTTCCAAAAACTGTTGAGTCAAAAAACTCTGTGGCTGAAGAGACCGTATCTCCACCTATAATGGTAACTCCATAGTCTTTACAAGCTTGCGATAGTCCTTCATAAAGTTCTACTAGATCCTCTTCACAAGATTCTAGAGAAACTCCAAGATTAATTACAGAAAATTCAGGAACTCCTCCCATAGAAGCTATATCACTTACTGAAATTGTTAAGAGTTTCCTACCAAGGTAATAGTAAAGATTGGGAACTTGATCTTTCCATTCCCTTTTATAATGAACGTCTTCCACAAGAGCATCTGAAGAAATTATTTCATAAAAAGAATCCCTTTTTACAACTGCTGCATCATCTCCTATTCCAACCACTAAATCCTTAGAGGTTTTCACTAGCTTTTCTGTTAAAGTTTTTATTAGTTCAAACTCATTTAGCTTCATGATGTTTTCCCGTTTAATCTTTCTATTAAGGAAAGAGCTGCATTAATACCATCAATTGCTGATGAAGTTATCCCTCCAGCGTATCCTGCACCTTCTCCTATTGGGAAAAGATTGTCAGCAGAGACGGAAGAAAAATCTTCCTTTCTAACTATTCTTACCGGAGACGATGTCCTCGTTTCTACTCCTACAAAGGTTGCGTTTTCTGGAACGAAGAATGGCATTCTCTTACTCCAATAAAGGAATGCTTCCTTTATATGGTTTCTTATAGGGGGAGGAAGAAGTCTATCAAGTCTTGCACTCTTTAGTTCAGGAATGTATCCACCTTCTATGAGCTTCGAAGAACTTTCTCCATTTATAAAGTCCCATACCCTTTGGGCCGGCATTCCGTAGTTACTTCCTCCCATTACAAAAGCAGCTCTTTCTAAATTCCTTTGAAACTCAATAGCTTTAAAAGGATCGTTCTCAAAATCCTCTGGAAAAACTTGAACAACTATCGCACTGTTAGCATAACCACTGTCTCTTTTATAATTACTCATACCATTACAGACTACGCTATTTTTTTCAGATGAAGCACATATTACAAAGCCCCCAGGACACATACAGAAGGAAAATACGTTTCTCTCCCTTCCTTTGTAAGTAAAAGAATAATCGGCAGGAGGAAGTTTTTCATGTTTAAAGTATTTCCTACCGTATTGGACCCTGTTTATTGTTTTTTGTCTATGAATTACTCTTAGACCCACTGCAAAAGGTTTAGCCTCTAAATAAACTCTTTCCCTTTTTAGCATAGAGAAAGTATCCCTTGCACTGTTTCCAATGGCTAAAAAGACATAATCAAACTTTTCTACTGTTTTTACATTAGTTTCAAGATTAAGAAGATGAACTTCTTCTACTTTTCCATCTCTTACTTTCAAGCCTTCGAGTTTTGTTGAGAATCTAAACTCTACTCCTAAGTCTTGAAGTTTCCGTCGAAAGTTTGGAATTACTTCTTTTAGTTTATCTGTTCCAACGTGAGGTTTGCTTTCGTAAAGGATTTCTTTTGGAGCTCCACACTCAACTAAGACTTTATAGATGAAATGTTTCTTCTTGTCCTTAACACGGGTTGTAAGTTTCCCGTCTGAAAACGTTCCAGCACCACCTTCTCCAAACTGAACGTTAGAATTTTCGTCAAGTTTTCTCTTTTGCCAGAATCTTGCTACATCCTTTTCTCTCTCTTCTATCGGTTTTCCTCTTTCGACAATAACAACATCAAAACCACTTTTAGCAAGGACTAAAGAGGCAAAAAGCCCTGCTGGCCCTGTTCCAACAACTAAAACTTTCTTCTTATGGATAATCTTAGGAATCGGTATTTCTTCAATCTCTTTGTGTTCTCTTGCTTTTCCTTCCCCTATTAACTTCTTGTCAATATCTTCTTCAAGATCTACCACAACTCTATAAAAGTAGATAGGTTTCTTCCTCGCGTCTAATGATTTCCTGACTATCTCGTAAGGGATATCTACCCCAAGTTTTTTAAGCTCTTCTTCCAAAGAACTCTCAATCGGAACCTTTATATCTAACTCTACTTTCATTTGGCAGCTCCATCTTAAGTTTTTCTAAAAGATAGAAAAATTCAGGTGGTAAGTCTTCTACCTCGTTTTCATAGTTTCTAACAATTTCTTTCGGAAGTTCCTCTATGTCAATTATTACTATTTCATCAAATCCTTTTATACCGAGTCGTTTTTCCACCTTTTCCTTAAGGTAAATCAAAGAATCTCTCTTTAGAATTTCGGCTTTTTCAAGGATATCGCCTACAAATTTTTCTGCGTTATCTATATCTCTCTGTTTTACTCTTTTACTAAAAAGAAAGGTAATGGAAACCTTAACAGGATTCTCTATCGGAAACTTATCCAGCCCATAACGAATCTTTTGAATATGAAACTGATATATAGCTTCCTGCTGGGCTGCAATGACTTCTGGATTGTTAATTATGAAGGGTTTTAACTCACCCCGAACTCTCCTATGAGAAATTTTCTTGTAGTTTGCCTTACTCGGAATTTTTCCAATAAAGATGAATTTAAATTTCATTCTGTTCCTTTAGAACTTAGATGTTAGGATGTTAAGTATAACCTAACAAATAAACGTAGAAAAATGTAATCGATGAAGAACGAAAACAAAAACAAGTTATTGGGTTTCTTGCTCGGAATATTCACGGTTTACTTTTTTAC